>JAPKMV010000009.1 GCA_026645635.1 Caldilineaceae bacterium | reverse complement strand
GCAACGCGACACCCGCACCGTATGTCACGTTTGTAACGTGACATAATTTCGCCGTGAGAATACGTCACGTTGCAAACGTGACCTACGACGTGACATGATTTCGTCATGGGAATACGTCACGTTGCAAACGTGACCTACGAAGGATGGGACGATGCTGACACACTTGGACGAGCGGGGCAACGCCCAAATGGTGGATGTGGGTGACAAGCAGGTGACGAGCCGCAGCGCGGTGGCGGCCGGCGCGGTCTACATGCAGCCGGCGACGCTGGCCGCAATTCGCGACGGCGCGGTTCCCAAAGGCGACGTACTGGCCGCGGCGCGCATCGCCGGCATCATGGCCGCCAAGCGCACACCCGACCTGATCCCCCTCTGTCACACGCTGCTGCTGAGCAAGGTGACGGTGGAATTTGCTATCGACGAGGCGGCCGGCTGTGTGCGCATCAACGCGACCGTGCGCTGCCACGGCCAAACCGGCGTGGAGATGGAAGCCCTCACCGCGGTGAGCGTGGCCGCGCTGACGATCTACGACATGGCCAAGGCGCTGGAAAAGACGATGACCATCGGCGACATCCGCCTGCTGGAGAAACAGGGCGGTAAGTCGGGGGAGTGGCGGAGGATAGAATAATCTCCAATCTCTAATCTCCAATCTCGTTTCAGAGATTGGAGATTAGAGATTGGAGATTGGGAGATTGAGAGATTGAGAGATTGACATGGAAATCAATGTGCGATTGTTTGCGACGCTGCGACAGGTGGCGGGCTGGTCGAGTCAGCCGCTGGAAGTGCCGGAGGGGGCCACGCTGCGCGAGGCGCTGGCCGCGCTTAACACCCGCTATCCGCACTTGAATATCAGCACGCGCACCTATTACGCGGCGATCAACCAGGAATACGCGGCGGGCGACCAGGTGCTGCGCGCTGGCGACGAGTTGGCGATCTTCCCGCCGGTGTCGGGCGGCGCCGAGGCCGCATCGCCCAAGCGCTTCCAGATCACCGATCAGCCGCTCTCCCTGGACGACGTGGCGCAGCGGGTGACGCGCCCGGACTGCGGCGCCATCGTCACCTTTGCCGGCGTGGTGCGCGGGGCAACCGCCACCGGCGACGGCGTGCGCGGGACGGATTTTCTCAACTACGAGGCGTACAGCGAGATGGCCGAGCGCATGCTGGCGAGCATCGGCGCCGAGATACAGGAGCGCTGGCCCAAAGTGCTGGATGTGAGCATCCTTCACCGCACCGGCCGGCTGGAGATCGGCGAGCCGAGCGTGGTGATCGCCGTGGCGACGCCCCACCGCGGCGACGGCTGTTTCGACGCGTGCAGCTATGCCATCGAGCGGCTCAAGGCCATCGTCCCTATTTGGAAAGAGGAAAACTGGTCCGACGGCTCAGTCTGGGTGGAAGGCCCGCGCCAGCCGGAACTGATGATCGATGGGTAATTGTCAATGGTTGATTGCCAATTGCCAATTGCCAGTTGTTTATGAGAAGCGGCCTTTCATTGGCAATTAGCCATTGACAATTGACAATTGACAATTAGAAATTTGCCATCCCTCTTCTCGTGCGCGCCCAGAGCAGCGCGGCAAGGCCGATGGCCAGGAGCGCGCTGATCTGCATCCAGTTGAAGGGGCCGAGCAGCGGGGCGCCGCTGTCGCGCAGCAGTGCAATGAAGAAGCGTTTGGCCGCAAAGAGCATGACATAAAGCAGCGTGAGCATCCCGTCGAATGCCCACGGCTGGCGCGTACCGTCGGCGCGATAGCTGCGGCGGTCCACGAACCACAACACAAAGAAGATGCCCAGGTTGGCCACCGCACTGATCAACTGCGTGGGGTAGCGATCCTCCCAGTGGCCGGCATCGTCCGGGGCATGGACGCCGAGCCAATGCTCGGTCTCTTTGCCATAGCAGCAACCGGCGGCCCAGCAACCGACGCGACCGATTGCCTGGGCCAGGGGCACGCCCAGGATCGCCAGATCAAAGACGCGCAGGACAGGAGCGCGCTGCCAGCGGCAGATCGCAACGCCGGCCGCCATGCCGCCGACCAACGCCCACAGCACGCTCACGCCCTCGTACCCATCCGCCGGCAGAGCACCGCCTGCCTGGAACTGCCGCCAGCCGTTGATCAGCAGCGTGGCGGCAACCATCGTGGTGAAACCGGCGCCGATCGTCAGCGCAATGCCCAGGCGCACGATGGCGATGGGCCGCCCCAGGCGCAGCAAGCGCACATAGGCAATGGCAACGCCAGCGAACAGCCCCAGCGCGGCGCAGGCGATGTAGACGTTGATCGCGGCGTTGAAGATGGTGATCGTCGGCAGCATCGGCTGTCATCCTCGTGGCAGATAGCGGCACACTGCTTGCCGGCGGGGGCGACGCCGGCAAGCAGTGCATCATCGGTTGAACTTAGTCCTTCGTGATGGTGGGCAAGTAGGTCTTGCGCTCAGCATTTAGCTGGGGATCGAACTGCATCGAGAAGCCGACAGCAGCCGTATCTGCGCGCAGCGTCGGGCTGAGCGTTGACTGCGCCCCCACCCGCAAGGTCTCGCGGATGCTGGCGCCCGCCGTGAACGTCGGCGCACTCACGGCATGAATGACCAACATCCCCGGAGTAAACTCGGTTGCGCCGCTCACCTGCACCTGGAACGGCGCTGATCCCACTGGCACTGCCGGCGGCGCCTGGCCGCCGAAATCCACCACCGCCTGGGTGTGGAACGTGTAGGCCCAACTTTGCTCCGAGGTGATGTCCACCGCAAAGGTCTGGGTGATAGTGTCATAGTTCTCCAGGCAGAAGGTGAAGGTGTAGGGCTGGCTGGGTGCAAGCAGCGCGGCGTTGACCATGACGGCATTCGGCGGGAAGTGGGTGCAGTGCGTGCCAAAGAGCGCCAGCGGGCGCCCTTGGTCGTTGCTGTAGACGACGGCGCCGTCAAACGGCCCAAGCAGCGTGGCGCCATCGAAGACAACGTATTGGAAAGGACAGCCGCTGCACGAATCCACTGCCTCATCGCCAAAATCAGCCTGGAACTCAAATGAGAAGGGCGCCGGGAACTCATTGACCAGCCGGAACGGACCGTCCGGCAGAGGCAGCGCCGCGCCATCGGGGAGCCACCAGACTTCCCAGTGCGAACGCCCGTCTGTAATCGGGAAGCGCGCATTGAGCGCTGCTTCCAGCTCGGGGCGGCGCGTCAGTGTAACCGGAACAGTGGTGGCGATCTGGTTGGTGGGTGGCGCAACGTAGCGGAACTGTGCGCCGGGTGCACCGGGGGTCATGCCGGCCATGATCGTGCTGACGGTGTAGGTGGGCGGTGCATGCGGCACGCGCACGCCTACATAGCCCTCCGCCGCCAGCAGGTTCAGATCCACGGCCGCCGGCTCCGTCTCACCATCCGCGATGATTTGGCCGCCACCGGTCGGCGTGAAGACGCCGGTGGCGAGCACATCGAGGAACAGACTCGCCTCGCCGACGTCGGCAGAACGCACGGCAACCAGTCCAATTTCACCGCCTGAAGGGAAAGGCGAACAGTTGCAGCCAGGGCAGCCGCTGCCAAACAAGAGGAGTGGGGTCAGTAGAAACAGAAACAGGCCAAAACTAACGAAGTGGGTGCGTAGGGTGGGGGGCGGCGCAGGCGGGCTGGTCATGGAAGGATGCAGTGAAGATGACTGTTCCTCATCCATGTGTGACTCCTTTCACCGGATTGACGGCTTTGGCAAGCGACGGATTGAGACAAGCATCAAAGACCGACGGAGCGCTCGCTGCTATTATAGCCGGATTTCCGTGTACGGGATCCCCCCAATTTCAATCACTCCCCCTTTTGCGCCAGATCCTACAGGTTCACGACGCGCCGCAGATAGCGGCCAAAGCTCAGGTGCTCGAACAGCGCCAGCGTCCGTTCGTACTGGCGCAACTCGATCACCAGCCGATCTTGTTCGTGTTCGACTTCACTCTGGCGCTGACGCAGGCGCTGGCGCTGCGCGTCGGCATCTTGCCGTGCCAGTTGGCGCGCCCGCTGCAGCTTCTGCTCCTTCTGCACGGTCTGGCGGTGCAGCGCGTCGACGCTGCCCTGGTGCGCGGCGTGGATCTCCTGCTTGCGCCCCCCCTGCGCCTGACGCCGGTCGGCATAGCGGCGGCGAATCTCGACGACCTCGCGTTCCTGCTGCTGGCGCGCGCGCGTCAGATCACGCTCTACACCCATGCGCCGCCCAAAGAACTTGGCGTGAATCAGCGCCTCCTCGATGACGGAGAGACGCTGCGGGGCTGCGCGCTGCGCCTGCTGCTCCACCTGGAGCCGCCACTCGATCAGCGCCTGTGCGCGCCCCTCGCCGATGCCGGATACACCGGCCAGCCGTTGCAACTCCAGGTCGGTGGCGCGACGAATGCCCTTGGCGTGGAGGCGCTGCACGGTGGCCTCTCCGATGCCGTGAATCGACGCCTCGGCGATCAGTTGGCGATCCAGGAAGGAGTTGATGAACTGCTGCTGCCGTCGCGCCAGCGTCGCAGCCTTCTCGGCGCTTTCGGCTTGGCTCAGTTGGCGCAGTTGCGTATCGCGCGCGGTGATCTGGCCGGCGTAGCGCTGCTCTGCTGCGGACACCTCAGTTTGCTCGCGCTGGCGCAGTTCCTGTTCGCGTTGGACAAGCTGCGCCAGCCGCGCTTGCAGGCGTGCATTCAGCCGCTGCAGCTCACGCTGTTCGTCCAGCCGAAGCTGCGACGCCTGGCGGTCGATGCGCTCCTCGCGCCGGCGGCGTTCGCCGTCGATGCGTTCACTGTCCGTTTCGACGCTGCGCATGCGGCGGTGGGCGGTGCGCAGACGGCGCTGTGTGCGGCGCAGCCCGTCCTGGGCGCGCCAGCGCTGCGCGACATTCGGGTCGCGGCTGTAGCCGCCCAGCAGCGCGCCCGTCATTGCCAGCAGGGTCACAAGGGTGAGCGCCGCGGGCGCAGTGACGCTCACGCCCGCACCGATGGCCAGCGACCAGACCGCAGCGACCAGCAGGACTGCCCCGGAGAGCAGCATGCGCGGCTGGCGCAAATTTGCGCCGAAATCGATCGGCCCCGTGCTGACGCTGCCGGGCAAATGATCGGCCAGCCATGCGGGCGGGGCAGGAATCGTTGCTGCGACAGGTGCGGCAACGGTTGCCGGCGCAGTGGCTGGCTGGCGCAAAGTTCGTGGCGCCACCCGGGACTTGGACGCCGGCGCGCCGTTGCGATGATCCTGCCACCAATCGGCATTGATTGCCGTGCGCGCAGCCGCTCGAGTCATCGGCGGCGCCTGGTCGAGCGGCAACGTCAGCATCTTCTCGATCATATCGGCCAGATCGCGCACTTGCTTATCCGGCCCCTGGGCCAACCGGCGCAGCACTGCGGAGTTGTGCGGCTTGTCGAAATCCTCGCGGCGTAGGATCAGACACTCGTCGCCGCCTTGAAAGTCGCGCCAGAGCCTAGGCTCAGCGGCTAGCGCAGTCAGCGACGTGTAGACGACCCACGCCGAAAAGTTGTCCATGTCCGGCGCAAAATAGCTTTCGCTGCGGGCAGGGTGCTGGTAGTTGCGGTGGCCGATTTCGTGGCTCTGCTTTCCATCTAAACTGCGCACATACATCCCGTCGTAGTCGATCAGGCGCAGGCGATCCTGGACGACCAGCACGTTGCCGTGCTGCAGGTCGCCGTGGGCAATGCCGGACTCGTTCAGTTTCTGCGCCATCTCCACCCACTTGTCGGCCAGGTCAAGCAGTTTCTGCGGCTGGTGCAGGTTGCGCTCGACATAAGTGTGGAGCGATTCGCCGTCGATCCATTCCATCTTGAGGATGGGCAACCAGCGCCCGCCGACCAGAATCCCCTGCGGGAGAAAGGCAAAGTTGACCATGTAGGGCAGGGGATTGGCGGCGAGATGGGCGCTGATCGCGGCGTAGCGTTCCTGATAATCGCCGAACTCGCGCAGAAAGCAGCGCACGGCATAGGTGCGCTGCGGCGCAGTGACGATCTGGTAGACGCTGGCGAAACCGCCGGTGATGGGGCGCGGCAGCCCCAACGGCGTCAGCACCGGCTGCCCGTGCTTCAGTTCGGGATCGGCAAATGCGGTGCGCGGGTTCTGGATTGCTTCGTTATATTCTTGCGGCGTGGGCCAGCTCATTCACGCGTCAACCGTTACGACAAGCAGCGTCACATCGTCGTTGCGCAGTGCGCCGGCGTGACGCAGACCGGCGATCCAACGGGCGAAGGCGCGCCGCGAGCCGGTCGCCTGGGCGTGAAGCTGCGCAACCGGCGCATCGTCGCCGGCGAGACCAGCCAGCAGCCAGTGCGCCAGCGCATCGGTCATCAGCCAGAAGCGGTCGCCCGGTTGCCAGGTTCCGGCCAGGGTCTGGGTCTGCGCGGCAAGCTCGTCGTTGCGCGCCGGGTGGCTCGAAATCAGATAGGGGCGGCTGCCGAAGAAGGCGGCGTCCGTCGCGGGAAAGGTCGCCAGCACGGCGTCGCGGCGCAGGTGCGCCAGGCAGCAGTCGCCCACGGCGAGCGCCTCCCACACTCCTTCTTCAGCGGCCGGCGCGCGCAGGCGCAGCCCAAGCAGCGCGGCGTAGGCGCCCTGGAGCGCCTTGGCTTCGGCGTACCAGGGCAGCGGCGTGCGCTGAATTTCGGTGCGCCAGTGTTGCTGTTCGGCAGCCAACTGCTCGTGCAGCGGGCGTGCATCGACCGGGTTGTGGTTGAACCAGCGCACCAGTTGCCGCGCCCACTGGCCTGCAAACGCGCTCTCCGTCGCGCCGTCGGCTACGGCGCAGCGAAACTCGCTGCCCGCCGCGCGCACCGCGCGCGCCGGCCACGCCGCATCTTCGTATTCCTCACGCTGGTTTCCTGCTTTGGGCAGCCAGTGGAGGCGGGTGGTTACGTGCATGGTTGCTCCGTGGTGGAGAGGGAGTGGTTTAGGGGATTAGGGTGGTGGGGTCTTGGGGGTGCAAGATGACAACCCAAAGACCCCAAAACCCCAAAACATCAAAACCCAAGACCGCACACCCCCCAACACCCGTTACCGCAAGTTGCTCGGTCGCGTGCCGATGTCAAGAAACTTGATCAACGCGACCATGTCGGCGTTGAAGACGAAGCCGCGGCTCTGCTCGTCAACGACGTAGCCTTCCTGCTGTGCGATGTTGCGCATCGTCGCGGTCAGCACGCTCGACAGCTCGAACATGGAGCGGGCGAATTCATCGGGCAGCGCGTCCACCGTGGACGGAAACTCGACGGCTGCGCCGGCTTTGGCCGAAAGGTGGATGTTGAAAAGCAGCACATTGCCGTCGCTGGTGGCCAGCCCGCGCAGCGCAGCCGCGGCCGTGCTGGGGTTGCCGTCGGTCGCCTCGCCGTCGGTGATGTTGATAACGATGGGCGGGAAGCTGTCCGGGTGCTGGTCGATCCAGCGCTTCAAGATGTCGTGGGCCGCCACCAGCGCCTGGCACATGGGCGTCGCGCCGTGGGCCTTCGGGTCGAACCAGACCGGAAAGCGGATCGGCTGCTCCACCAGCCCGCCGGCGCCGTCTTCCACCTTCTTCATGCGCTGCTCGACCCGCGCGGGCGCGTTCCCCACCTCGCTGATCGGCGCCATCTCTTTGCCGGCGAGCGCGCCAGCCAGCGCAGGCGCCACCACATCGCCGTAGCCGATCACGCCGACATGGAAGTAGTCACGGATTCCTTCTTCTTTGGCGCACTTGATGACAAGGTTTTGCAGCAAACGGTTGATGGCGTCGGCCACCTGGTCTGCCTTTTTGCGCTTCGACTCACCGCCGCCGAAGGGGTCGGACATGGAGCCGGACTGGTCGATCAAAAATAGAAAACAGGAGGGATTGGAGCGGCTGATTTCAGCTTGGTAGGACATGTTGGTTCCTTTCTATGCAGGACGGATTGCCCTGCCCTGTGCGCCGGGATTTTAGCACCGGGCGCGGTTCGTGGCAATTTATGTGCGCTGTCATACCTTACGCAGCAGCACAGGAAAGTGATTCACTATCACGGGACGCTGTTTTCGTGTATACTGACATTTGTGCGTTATTTCACAAGTTGCGTTGCGTGAAAAGGGGACATATGTCAGAGACGATGCGCATGTGGGTCGAGGTTGGGTTCAACATTGTCTACCTGCTTGTCATCTGGGGCCTGGTGATCACGATGACGGTGCAGCGCGAGCAGGTGGCGCCGGCGGATCGCAAGGTTGCCAGCCTGGTGCGGTGGGCATTCTTCCTGCTTGCCCTGGGCGACACCGGGCATGTCGGCTTCCGGGTCTGGGCCTATGCGGCAGGCGGGCTGGAGAGCACCGTCACGCTGCTGGGGCAGCCGGTGGGACTGGTGGGCCTCGGCGCGCTGGCCACGGCGATCACAGTGACGCTGTTCTACGTGCTGATGCTGGCCGTCTGGCATGAACGTTACCAGAAACCCTACGGCTGGTTCGGCCTGCTGCTCTTCGGCGCGGCGGCGCTGCGTCTCCTGCTGATGCTGCCGGCGCAGAACGAGTGGAACAATGTGGTGCCGCCGCAGCCGTGGTCGCTCATCCGCAACTTGCCGCTGATGGTGCAGGGGCTGGGCGTCGCCTACCTGATCCTGCGCGATGCGCGCCCGCGCCACGATCGCCCCTTCGTCTGGATCGGCGCCATGATCCTGGTTTCCTACGCCTGCTACCTCCCGGTGATTCTCTTTGTGCAGCAGGCGCCCCTGGTGGGGATGTTGATGATCCCCAAGACCCTGGCCTACATGGCGATTGCGTTCATCGCATACGGCGCGCTCTATCGCCCGCAGCCGCGCCTCGTTGCCGCCACGTGAAGCAGGTGACGATTCTTTGGTCACGAATGGTGTTGCACTGCCCGTCATGACACGCTAGAATTGCCGTAGTCTTCCGTATCAACAGGTAGCATTTCACGTTCGCTACACCAGGTTGCTTCAAGTCAGCCCATATCAGTTGTCTCAACCAAATCAAGGCAATTACCCATGCGCATATCTCAAATCGACACCCTGGTGCTCGGCACCCAATGGCGCAACCTCGTCTACGTTAAAGTCACGACCGATGAGGGCATCATCGGCGTCGGCGAAAGCCGCCCGATCAACAAGGTCGACGCGACCACCGGCTACATCCGCGATGTGGCCGACCGCTTCGTGCTCGGCCTGGACCCCTTCGACATCGAGTTGCTGGTGCGGCGGCTGACCGTGGAGGACTACGGCCGCCCCGGTGAGGTGGCGATGACCGGGCTGGCCATGCTCGAGATGGCCTGCTGGGACATCATCGGCAAGGCGCTCAACCAGCCCGTCTACCGGCTGCTGGGCGGCGCCGTGCGCGAGCGCATCAAGGCCTACGCCAACGGCTGGTACACGGTGGAGCGCACGCCGGAGGAATTCGCCGCAGCCGCGCAGCGCGCCGTGGCCAAAGGCTATCGCGCGCTCAAGTTCGACCCCTTCGGCGCAGGCTACTACGAGATGGAACGCGCCGAGAAGACGCGCACCATCGCCCTGGTGGAGGCGGTGCGCGCCACGGTCGGGCCGGACGTGGAATTGCTGATCGAGATGCATGGCCGCTTCAACCCAATCACCGCGGTGGAGATGACGCGCGAACTGGCGCCCTTCCAGCCGAGTTGGGTCGAGGAGCCGGTGCCGCCGTCCAATCTGCCTGCGCTCAAGAAGGCGGCGGCGGCGATTGCGCCGTTGGGCGTGCCCGTCGCCACCGGTGAGCGCATCCACACGCCTCACGAGTATCGCGAACTCTTCGAGCTGCACGCCGCCGACATCATCCAGCCCGACATCGCCCATTTCGGCGGCATCCTGCACACCAAGAAGCTGGCAGCCTGGGCAGATGCCTACTATGTGCTGATCGCGCCCCACAACGTCGGTGGGCCGGTGGCGACCGCCGCCGCGCTGCATCTGGCCGCAGGCACGCCCAACTTCAAGATTCAAGAGAACTTCAACGACTTCGACGAAGCCTATGTGCTGGCGTCGGCGCCGGGGCTGCCCGCTGTGGTCGACGGCTATTTCCCGCTGCCCACCGGGCCGGGGCTGGGCGTGACGCTGGACGAGGATGTACTCGCCGCGCACCCGGAGCAGAAGATCCACTTCAACCTGTACAAAGATGATTGGCACAAGCGGAAGGCGCGAGTGGAGTAGTGAGGGGGTGAGGGGGTGAGTGGGTGAATTTCTCACCCCCTCACCCCTCACCCTCATCACCCAGCGCGCCCATCGCCTCCGGCCGAATCTCGTAGAGGATCATCACCTTCTGCCAGATTTTGCGCGAGAGGCCGTTGGTCAGCGACTCGATCTCGTCCACCGATGCCAGCACCACGCTGTCGTCGAAATTCTGCACATAGAGTGCGGCCAGTTTGCCGATGATGGCGAGCAGCTCGCTGCAATAGTCGAGATAGCGCCCCAGATCGTAGGCGGAGAGGGTATGCTGGGGCGACGAGGAGGTAGCGCGCCGCTGCTCGAAGACGCGATCCGGGTCCTTGGTGAGCTGGTGCATATCGACCACATGCGCCAGCGAGCGCAACTCGTGCAGATCCCGCAACGCCCGGCTGCGCTTGATGCGTTTCTCCAGCGTCAACAAGAAAAAGAGCGCGGCGCCGATCAGGATCACGTCATTGATCCCGGCTTCGAGCACCTGGATGAAATCCCACACACCGATGCCGGTGATCGTCAGCTCGATGCGCACCAGCGTCACGGCCAGCAGCACCAGAATCATCACGATGATCACCCCATCGACCACGCGCACCCAGGGAATGGGGCGCTGCAGCGCGGCGCTTTTCTCGGCGACCATGTGTGCGGTGTCGAGCAGCTCCTGCGCGACGCGGTAGAGACCCGCCTCGGGGAAACGCTCGCCGATGCGCTGCACCAGCTTGTCGGTCGTGCGGATCAGTTTGTCCGGGTCCAGCGCCCGATAGGAGTCAAGCGGTTGTTGCGGCATGGTTGCCCTCGGCACAGTTCACAAGATTGGCATTATCGCCCTGCCAGGGCGATAATGCTGCGCAATTCATCGATCCAAACAGGCGCAGCGGCGGAGCACAATGCAAGAGACAATCGAACAACCACGGGTGCACGTCGAGCAGGTGGCCGCCTTTGCCGTTCTGCTCATTGTAGACAGCCTGCACTTCGTCTTTGCGCGGCTGCTCCTCCCTCACATCCCGCCGATGACCTCGGCCTTCTATGTGCTGGCGATTGCGACGGTTCAGGTCGGCCTCTTTGCTGCGACGCGGCGCAACGTGGATTGGGATTTGGGCCGCAGCCGCTTCGCCTTTTTCGCGGCGATTGGCTTCCTCATCGCCGCCAGCACCGTGCTCAGCTACACTGCTGTCGCCTATGTGGATGCCGGCACGGCTGCGATGTTGGGCAAAACCGGCGTCATCTTTGGCCTGCTGCTGAGCGTCTTCTGGCTGCGAGAACGGCTGCGTCCCATCCAGTGGGTGGGGGCCGCGCTGGCCATCGTCGGCCTCTTTATCGTCAGCTACCAGCCCGGCAGCACAGTGGCGTTGGGCGCGCTGGTGATCGTGGCGTCGGCGTTCATGTACGCCCTGCACACCGCGCTGGTCAAACGTTACGGCCAGCACATGAGCTTTCTCGGTTTCTTCTTCTATCGCCTGCTGCTGACCACCCTCTTTTTGTTCATCTTCGTGGTCGCCTTCGGCAACCTGGTCATGCCCGACGCCTACACCTGGCTGCTGCTCACCGTTGCCGGCACGGTGGATGTGGTGATCAGCCGCTCGCTCTACTACCTGACGCTGCGGCTGCTGACCATGAGCCTGCACACCATCATCTTGACGCTCAGCCCCGTCGTCTCGATCCTCGTTGCGCTGCTGCTCTTCCAGACCTTTCCCTCGGTCAGCGGGCTGATCGGCGGCGCCACGATCCTCGGCGGCGTCTATCTGGCCACGCGCAGCCGCTGACGCACGCGGGCGCAAGGAGGGTGTTGCGTGTTACGTATTTCGTGTTGCGTGTTGCGTGTTACGTGTTTCGTCTCGCCACGCAACACGTAGCACGCACCACGTAGCACGCAACACGCAACACTTGCCCCTCAGTCTGTTTCGCCCTGCCCGTCCTCTGCACCTTTGGCTCACGGCGCGGGCGCGTTCGCAACGGTCACCGGCAGGAAGTACTCGTCATAGTTCAGCCCCTCGTGCACGACGCGCAGCCGCAACTGGTGGTTGCCGTCCGGGTAGAGGGTCGTGTCCCAGACGACGAGCTCGGCGGCGGCCGGCGCCTGGCTCTCGCCCACGGCCAGAAAAGTCTCGCCGCCGCCCTCCAGAATCAGGTCGAGCTGCCACTTGCGGAACGCCGGATGGGTGGCAATGCCCAGCACCGGCGTCTGCCCGCGCACCGCAGCGCCGGCCGCCGGGCTGGTGATGGCGCCCACACCGAGCACGGGCGGTGGCTCATCCGCCGCGGCGCCGTAGGCGTCGAGCGTGGCCCCGTTGGCCAAGATCGGCGCGGAGCCAGGCGGCATGGGCGGCGGCGCCTGCTTCTGTGCAGGAGGCATCACACCGTCGCGGCACATGGCGGCAAAGCGGTAGCCCTGGTCGCGCAGCGCCGGCAGGATCACTTCCAGCGCGGCCACCGTCTGGCTGCGATCACCACCGCCGTCGTGCATCACCACCACACCGTTCGGGTGCGCGCGGCTGATGACGCGCTCGGCGATGGCGCGGGCGCCGGGCCGCGCCCAGTCGCGCGGGTCGATGCTCCACAACACGAGTTGATAGCCCAGCTTGCCGGCGTTGCTGGCCACTGCGGCGCTGCGCGCGCCGTAGGGTGGTCGCAGACAGCCGCTATCGCGCCCACCCAGCGCATTCGCCGTGCCTGCAACTTCGTCGGCCATGCGCTGCCAGCCGACGCCGGGCAGCGACGGATGGTTGTAGGTATGGTTGCCCAGGCCGTGGCCTGCGGCGTAGATCGCCTCGATCAACTCCGGCTGGTGTGCGGCCGCCCGGCCCAACACAAAGAATGTGGCCTTGGCGTCATAGCGCGCCAACACATCCAGAATCGGCTGCGTATAGCCGGACGGGCCGTCGTCGAAGGTCAGGTAGATCACCTTGTCGGGCGCAGGCGGCGGCTCGGCCTCCTGGGCAACGACCGGAGACGCAGCGCCCAGCCACAGGATCAGCAACAGCAGAGGCGCCCAGCCGCAAAACCCGGCGACCCTGCATGCGCTGTGATGATTTAACATAAGCGATCCTTGCGTTATAATGGCTGGCAGATTGGAATTCATTCTACCTGATTGTGCGCACAATCGCGCGAATGCGTGCTATAATGCGTGCGCAGTCTGGCCGAGAGCAGTTCGTTGGGCGCCGCCCAAAGCAAATAGATGATCTGGAAACCGCAGTCGCCCGCCTTCAAGAGTTTGCTCGACGCGTTGTCAACGGAGACGACAGCCCTCTATGTAGTCGGTGGCGCAGTGCGCGACTTCTTCATTCAGCGCGGCCAGCAGGCGCCCCTGGGGAAAGTGACCGACATCGACCTGATCGTCGAACGCGATGCGCTGGCCGTGGCGCGGCGTGCGGCCGACCGCTGCGGATGGGCCTACTACCCGCTGGACGCCGTGCGCGAGGTCGCACGCCTGGTCTTCACCGCCGTCACCCCGGCGCTGGTCTGCGACATCTCCACCCTGCGCGGGGGTGGCATCGAAGCTGACTTGCTCACCCGCGATTTCACCGTCAATGCCATTGCCGTGGCCTGGCGCAGCGGCCCGGTCGGTGCGCCGATCGATCCCACGGGCGGGCTGCACGACATCGACGCGCGGGTCCTGCGCCGCGTTTCGCCGGGCTGCCTGGCCGAAGATCCGGTGCGCGTGCTGCGCGCGGCGCGCCTGGCTGTCCAGCTCGGCTTCACCATCGACGAGCAGACCAGCGTGCAGATGCTGCGCATGGGCGACACGCTGCGCCTGGTCAGCCCCGAACGCATCCGCGATGAACTGTGGAAGATCGTGACGGGAAACGCGCCGGCTGCGGGCATCCAGCTCTTGCAGCGCTATGGGTTGCTGCGCACTGCGTTGCCCGAAGTCGCCGACCTGGAAGAGGTCGCCCAGTCCGCGCCCCATGTCTTCCCGGTGCTGCGCCACACGCTGGAAGTTGTCCGCCACGCACAGAATATCCGCCAATGGCTCAAGGGTGAGCCGGTGTTGGATGACCACCCCGGCACGGCACAGTGGCAGGCCGCGCTGGCGCCGCTGCGCTTCCGGCTGCGCGAGCACTTTGTGCGCGAAGTGGCGGGCGAGCGGCTGCGCGGGGATTGGCTGCCGTGGTATGCGCTGCTCCATGATGTAGGCAAGGCTGTGACGCGCACGGAAGAGATTTCCGCTGCGGGCGATCTGCGCTATCGCTTCTTTGGCCACGAAGAAGCCGGCGCGCGCATGGCGGTAGAGCGGCTCGAAACCCTGCGCTTCAGCCGCTTCGAGATCGATCTGGTGAGCACGGTGGTCGAGGCGCACATGCGCCCGCACCATCTGCACGACGCTTTCCCCGATGCGCCGATCTCTCGCCGCGCCTGTTTCCGCTTTTTCCGCGACGTCGATGCGCGCCATCACACCATGCTGGCCGGCGTGGACACGGTGCTGCTCGCCATCGCCGACTACCTGGCCATCAGCGGCGCCACGCTGCCGTGGGACTGGGACGCGTATCTCGCCCACGCCGTGCAACTGCTCACCTACGCCTTTGACGCAGGTGGGCTGCAGCAGGCTGTGCAGCCGATTGTCGACGGCCACACCCTCATGCACTATTTCAGCCTGAAGCCGGGGCGTCAGGTCGGCGCGCTGCTCTCCTCGATCCAGGAGGCGCAGGCTGCCGGTGAAGTGGCTTCGCCGCAGGAGGCGCTGGCGCTGGCGGCTGCCCTGCTCGCCGGTGCGGAGGCGACGCCCACCCGATGACCAGCCAGACGTGCATTCACCTGGGCGCCCTCGACAACCGCAACCGCCGCAGCGGCCCTGTCGAGTATCCCAGCTTCGAGAATCAGTGCTTTGCCGGCGCAACGCCCGGTCTGGTGATGTTGGGCGACCAGGCGACCTTCTGCTTGTCGGGGGAGTGCAAGCGCTGTCCGCGCTTCCACACGGCGCGCCAGACGGAGCCGGCGGCTGGCGCACCGGCTGCCGCAGCGGCGGCGTGGCGGATGCAAAGTGAAGCCGCGGCCGGCGTCGTCGGTCTGGACAATGCCGCGTTCATGACGGACAGTGTGGAAGGCGGCGGGACGCGTCGGCATTGGGCGTGGGCTGCCGCAGGGTTGATGTTTATGGTGGCGCTGCTCTGCGGCAGCATGGTGACCGCCTACACCGGCTGGCAGTGGGTCAGCCGCAATCTGCCGGCTGGCGTCGCCGCCGGCCGCGTCGAGACACTGGCGCAGCCGCCGCAGTCCGCCGCACCTCCCGTCTATCTGGTGCTCACCGCCACGCCGGCCCAGGTTGCTGCGGCGACCGCGCCGGTTGTCGTGAGCGCCGCAGCGACCCCGGCAGGGAGCGGCGGGGTTGGCGCAGTGCTGAGTTTCCCGGAGGCCGTCACCCCCACGCCGATCACGATCCGGCCTGTGGGCAGCGTCGGCGGCAGTCCGGCAGAGTCGCTGCCGGTGGTGGGACAGCCAGGCACGCCGGAGCCGACGCACGTGGTCGACCTGGCGCTGTTGGTGCCGACGCGCCGCCCCACGCCGGAGTTCGACATTCCCACCGCCACGCCGCTGCCCGTGCCGCCGGCGCCCACTGTCGAGCCGCCCACGGCGACGCCGCAGATTTCCGGCACGCCCTGGATCGTCTTTGCCCCGGCGCAGTCGGCGCTGATGCGCGGCGAGTGCACCTTCGTGCGCTGGACGGTGCGCAACGTGCGCGAGGTCTATTACGAGAACCTGCCGGTCAACGGCCAGGGCGAGCGGGAAGAGTGCATGGACCGCCGCTCGATGGAATACAAACTCATGGTGATTCTGGGCGATGGCAATTCCCAGGTGTACACCGCAACGGTCGAATACCTGGCGCCGTCGCCGACGCCCAGCTCGACACCAAGTTTTACGCCGGAACCCGTCTACACGCCGACCTGGACGCCGGCGCCGCCCACGGAGACGCCTACGCCCAGCGTCTTCCGCGCCGTCGGCATGAGCGTCAACGGCAACGGCGACATTACGTGCAGCCAGGGGCAGACCTGCGAGATCGGGCTGTTGGTGACCAACGGCGGGTCGGACGTGGATGACTTGAGCGTCATCATCACTGCGGGCAGCTCTATCCCGCTGCAGATCTGCCGTGCGGATGGCGTATGCTCGGGCAGTATGCTGCCCTTGAGCAGCGTCGGCCCCGCCAACACAGCCTACATTGTCGCCAAGGCCGCGATCCCCAATGACGCTACGGCGCAGACAGCCAGTTGGACGTTCCAGGCCTACAGCCAGGGTTCGGGCGGCGCGGTGAGTTCGCTGCCGGTGTCGGTGAGCGTGACCGTGCCGTGAGCATTCATGCCGCAGCGTCCGATTATGACCCAGTCCACGCATGACGATTCGATCCTCAACCGCATTCGAGGCCGTCTAGGTGGCGCGCCCGGCGCGACGCGTCCGCCGGAGGGTCCGGCCGCCGACGAAACCGAACTGCGCGCTGCCCTGCGCCAGATGGCGCGGCGGCGCATCAGCCAGACGCTGAGCCAGTTGCGCGCGGCGCGCGGCCTCGCCTACGAACAGGTGCGCCAGCAGACGGGGCTGCCCATGCAACTGCTCTACGATATGGAATACCGCGACCGCCGACTGTCGGTGGACGAACTGCGCCTGCTGGCGGCTTGTTACGACGTGAGCGTGAATGACATTTTGGGCATCGACCTTGAGCCATGAGGGGCGAATTGCGAGGGGCGAGGGGCGAACTTGGTCAGATGTAAATGCAAGCGATGTGAAGGGGTGAACGGGTGAAGATTCTCAGACGTATTTTGGTTGGCCTGTTGGTTGTGGTTGTTGGGCTGGCCATCTTGCTGGCGGCGTCGGTGGCGGTGGACGCCCTGACCGGCCGCGACCGCGTCGCCGCGTTGACCAACACCGTGATCCCCAATGCCGCCGGCCAGCCGGTGAACGCCTATGTGGCGACGCCGGCAGGCGCGGGGCCGTTTCCCGCGGTGATCATGCTCCATGAGTTTTGGGGTTTGAAGCCGGAGATCATCGGCAAGGCGGACGCGCTGGCCGCGGAGGGCTATCTTGTCGTCGCACCGGACATGTACCGCGGCCAGACCACGACCTGGCTGCCCCGCGCCATTTACCTGGCGCTCACCGTGCCCGAAGCCCAGGCGCTGGGTGATCTCGACCCCGTTTTCCGCTGGCTGCAGGAGCAGCCGAACGTAGACCCTGAACGCATCGTCGTGATGGGCTTCTGTTACGGCGGCGGCAAGGCGCTGCAATACAGCCTGCGCAACCGAGATTTGGCCGCAACCGGCATCTTTTATGGTTCGCTGGAGAGCGACCCGGCGGTATTGGCGCAGTTGCCTGGGCCTGTGCTGGGCATCTTTGGCGCCGAAGACCAGGCGCCTTCACCGGAAATGGTGGCCGCGTTCGAAGCAGGGTTGACTGCCGCCGGCGTCGAGCATGAGATCACGATCTACGACGGTGTCGGCCATGCCTTTGTCACCGATATGGCGGCGATTCAGCAGGGCGGCGTGCAAGGCGAGGCATGGCGCCAGTTTGTCGCCTGGCTTGACCGGGTGACCGGCAATACTGCGAGCTAAAGGAACTGTTTGTAAAGCCAGCCATTTCGACGCAAAGGCGCAGAGATGCAGAGAAACGCAGAGAACAGACCGGTAGAAAACCCCTCTGTTCCTCTGCGGGCCTCTGCGGCTC
>JAPKMV010000099.1 GCA_026645635.1 Caldilineaceae bacterium | reverse complement strand
GATCGCCGGCAGCAGCGTCTCCTACGACCTGCACGCCAAGCTGCACATCTATCGCCGCGCCGGGGTGCAGGAATATGTCGTCTGGCGGCTTTACGACCAGGCCATCGACTGGTTTGTGCTGGAAGAGGGGCGCTACGTGGCGCAGACGCCCGATGCGCAGGGTGTCTATGCCAGCCGGGTCTTTCCAGGGCTGCGCTTGCCCGTGGAATCGATGCTCACCGGCAAGCTGGCAGAGGTGCTGGCGGCCGTGCAAGAAGGGGTGCAAACGCCGGAACATGGTGCGTTCGTTGGGCAACTTAACTGCAATGCCTGAAATATCCAGATTCCTCGGCATTACGATTGCGATGTACTTCGACGAGCACAATCCGCCGCATTTTCATGTGCGGTACAATGACTTTCGTGCGTCGATGGACATCATCACATTGAATGTCTATGCCGGAACGCTGCCAGCGCGAGTCCGTGGGTTGGTGGAAGAATGGGCAGAAATGCACCAAGATGAGTTGCTGGCGATGTGGGAGACGAAAGAATTCCGTCGTGTCAAACCTCTTGTGTAAAAAGGGGGCCTTATGAGCGAGTGTATTTCAGTGATCGAAGCGCGCTATGTTGGCGATTATCGGATTTGGTTGCAATTTAACACCGGTGAATCGGGTGTAGTTGACTTAAGCAATCTGGTCTTCAAGTTTCCTGTGGCGGCACCCCTGCGCGAGAGAAGTGAATTTGCCAGGTTCTATCTCGACGAATGGCCGACATTAGCCTGGACATGCGGCTTCGACGTGGATCCGGAGTATCTATATACATTGGCAACAGGCAATCCTACCTATGAGACAGCCATCGCGCAACAGACGCACGGGGTGACCGCATGAACGCCTATGCACGGATGGAACACCGTCTCAAAGGCGAACCCGTCGACCGCCCGCCCAACTTCGACATCTTCATGACCTTTGCCGCCCGCCGCACGGGCCGGCCGTTGAAGGAATACTACGTCGATTACCGCGTCCTGGTGGAGGCGAACCTGCGCGTGGTCGAGGACTTCGCCATCGACATTGTTCAGGCCATCTCCGACCCGTACCGCGAATGTCACGACTTTGGCGCCGAGATCGACTTCCCCGACGACGACATGCCGCTCAACTGGATTCCGCTGCTTGCCGAACTGGACGACATCAAAAGGCTGCCGCGTCCCAACCCCTACACCGGCCAACGCATGAGCGACCGGCTGGAGGCGATTCGCCTGTTCCGTGAGCAGGTGGGCGGCGAAATCCCGATCATGGGCTGGGTGGAGGGTGCGCTGGCCGAAGCCGCCGACCTGCGCAACATCAACAACATCATGCTCGACCTGATCGAACACCCGGCGTGGGTGGAGGAACTGCTGGAGATCTGCACCGAGGTGGAGATTGCCTTTGCCCGCGCCCAGGTGGAAGCCGGCGCCGACATTATCGGGCTGGGCGATGCGGTGGCGTCGCTGATCAGCCCCAAGATGTATCGCCGCTTCGCGCTGCCCTACGAGCAGCGCATCTTCGCCGCCGTGCACGAAATGGGCGCGCGCTGCCGGCTGCACATCTGCGGCAACACCAATCGCATCGTCGATGATATGGTGCAGAGCGGCGCCGACATCATCGACCTGGATTACATGGTGGACATGGCGGCGGCCGCGGCGAAGTATGGCGACCGCGTCTCCTTCTGCGGCAACTTCGACCCGGTCTCCGTGATGCTGCAAGGCACGCCGGACGAGGTGTACGCCGCCGCGCAGCACTGCATGGCGATCGGCGGGCCGCGTTCCTTCAGCGCCGCCGGCTGCGAGATTCCGATGCACACGCCGCCGGCCAATCTGCACGCGCAAACGCGCGCCTTGGCGAGCCTGGCGGGGTAGGCAAGGACTGCTGATTCAGCCTATGAATAGCGCACAACTCACCATTGGCGGCTTCGTCCTTTTGATCCTGGTTGTTATCGGCCTCCTGGTCATGCTGCGCCGGTTGGAGCGGGCGCGGCGCAGCCTTGTGGCGCAGAACGCCGCCCTGGAGCGGCAGATGGCGGAACGCACCGCCGCGCTGTACGCGGTGAAGGTAGAGGCGGAGCAGAAGTCTGCCGCTTTGACCGCCAGCGCCATGCGGCTGCGCGGCTACTTCGAGGCGCCGCTCATCGGCATCTCGATCACCTCATTGGAGAAGGGGTGGCTGGAGGTGAATCAGGCGCTGTGCGACATGCTCGGCTACACTGCCGACGAGCTGCGCGCGCTCACGTGGGCCGACCTGACCTACCCGGACGACCTGCACCTCGACAACGAACAGTTCAACCGCGTGCTTGCCCGGGAAATCGACACCTATGCGCTGGAGAAACGCTTGCTCCGCAAAGATGGCGCGGTGATCTGGACGAGCCTCTCGGTCAGTTGCATTCGCAAGCCCGACGGGGCTGTGGACTACTTTGTGGCGCTGCTGCAAGACATCACCGACCGCAAGCGCGCCGAAGATGAACTGCGCCGGCGCGAGGCGCAATATCGCCTGCTGACGGAACACATGGTCGACGTGGTCTGGACGATGAACCCGGCGCTCCAGTTCACCTATATCAGCCCCTCGGTGGAACGGCTGCGCGGCTACACGCCCCAGGAGGTGATGGCGCAGTCAGCGGTCGAGTCCCTGACGCCCGCATCGCTGCAAATCATGCAGGCGGGTCTGGCAACGACGCTGCCGCTGTTGGCGCAAGGGGACGTGGCGCGCCACCTGCCCCCGAGTTACTTTGAACTCGAACAGCCGCGCAAGGATGGCTCCACAGTCTGGACGGAGGCGGTGATCAAGCTGCTCTTCGATGACGACGGCGCGTTTGCCGGTTTTCTCGGCGTCAGCCGCGACATTTCGGCGCGCAAGCAGGCGGAGGCAGCGCTGCGGGCGAGCGAGGAGAAATACCGCTTCCTCACAGAAAGCATGCGGGATGTGATCTGGACGCTGGATGTGGAGACGCTGCGCTTTCTCTACGTCAGCCCATCGGTCACAGCGCTGCGCGGCTACACGCCTGAAGAGATTCTGGCTGAGCCGATGGATGCAGCCTTGACGCCAGAAGGCGCCGCGTATATTCGCAGCATCATTGGGGCGCGTGCCGAGGTTTTTGTTGCACACGAGGCGCAGGGGCAACCTCAATACTATGTCGAAGAGGTGGAACAGCCCTGTAAAGATGGTTCGAGCGTCTGGACAGAGGTGGTGACGGTTTATTGGCGCAACCGCCACACCGGTCGCGTCGAAGTCCACGGTGTCACCCGCGACATCAGCGAACGCAAGGCCGCCGAAGACCGGCTGCGCGAGACCCGCGACTACCTCGACAACCTCATCACCTATGCCAGTGCGCCGATCATCGTGTGGGACGCCAACTTCATCATCACCCGCTTCAACCATGCTTTCGAGGAACTGGCCGGTGTCTCCGCGGAAGAGGCGATCGGGCAGCGGCTCGACATCCTCTTTCCCGCCGAACGCCGCCACGACATCATGGCGATCATCCACCGCACCCTGGCCGGCGAGCAGTGGAAAACGGTCGAAATTCCCATCTACGACCGCAGACTTGAGTCGATCAAGACGGTGCTGTGGAATTCGGCCAATATCATCGGGCAAGATGGCCAAACCGTGCAGGCGACCATTGCCCAGGGCATTGACATCACCACGCGCAAGCTGGCAGATGAAGCGCTGCGCGCTGCCAACCAGCAGCTCGCAGAGTCCAACGCGGCGCTCGAACAGGCGATTGCCCGCGCCAACGAACTGGCGCAGAAGGCCGAGGCGGCCAACATTGCCAAGAGCGAATTTCTGGCCAATATGAGCCACGAGATCCGCACCCCCATGAACGGCGTCATCGGCATGATCGGGTTGCTGCTGGACACCGACCTCAATTCGGAACAGCAGCGCTACGCTGAGACCGTGCGTTCCAGCGCCGAGTCGCTCCTGGCGGTGATCAACGACATTCTCGATTTTTCCAAGATCGAGGCCGGCAAGCTCGATCTGGAACTGCTCGATTTCGACCTGGAGAGCCTGCTTGACGACTTTGCCGCCACCCTGGCGCTGCGCGCCCATGAGAAGCGGCTGGAGCTGCTCTGCAGCGCCGATCCCAACGTGCCCACCCGTCTGCGCGGCGACCCGGGACGGCTGCGCCAGACGCTGACCAACCTGGTAGCCAACGCCATCAAGTTCACCGAAACGGGCGAAGTGGTGATCCGGGTCAGCCTGGCCGCCGAAGACGAGCAGACGGCGCTGCTCCGCTTCACTGTGACCGACACTGGTGTGGGCATCCCCGCGGAGAAACTCGGCCTGCTCTTCAACAAATTCACCCAGGTGGACGCATCGACCCGGCGGCGCTATGGCGGCACCGGGCTGGGCCTGGCCATCTCCAAGCAACTGGCCGAACTCATGGGCGGCGCCATCGGCGTCGAAAGCCAGGAAGGCGCTGGCGCCACCTTCTGGTTTACTGCCCGCTTCACCAAGCAGCAGGCCAGCAGAGCGCACGCAGAACAACTGACCGCCGACCTGCACGGCGTCCGCGTGCTGATCGTCGACGACAACGCCACCAACCGTGAGATCTTGGTCAAGCGCCTGACGGCTTGGGGCATGCGTCCTGTGGAGGCGCCCGATGGCCCCGGCGCGCTCCAGGTGCTGCATCAGGCGTTGGCGGACGCCGATTCCTTTGCCGTGGCCATCGTCGATATGCAGATGCCGGGCATGGACGGCGAGGCGTTGGGCCGCGTCGTCAAAGCAGACCCGCGTCTGGCGGCGACGCAACTGGTGATGATGACCTCGCTTGTCTCCAGCGGCGAGGCGCGGCGTCTCCAGCAGATCGGCTTTGCCGCCTATCTGACGAAGCCGGCGCGCATCCAGGAGTTGCAGGAGATTTTGGCTGCGACCCTGGCACATGCGCCGACGGCTGAACCGCCGGCCGGTGCCGCCGTGGCCCGCAGGGGCGCCAGAGCGTCCGCCCGCGTGCAAGCGCGTCAGCCTGCCGGTGTGACGCCGGGCATGTTCGCCGGCAGCGGTGCGCGGATTCTGCTGGTGGAGGACAACATCACCAACCAGCAGGTGGCGCTGACCATCATGCGGCGGTTGGGTCTCTATGCCGATGCCGTGGCCAACGGCGCGGAGGCAGTCAATGCGCTGGCGTCGCTGCCCTATGACCTGGTGCTGATGGACGTGCAGATGCCGGTGTTGGACGGCATGGAGGCCACGCGCCAGATTCGCGACCCCCAATCCGCCGTGCTCGACCACGCCATCCCGATCATCGCCATGACTGCGGAAGCCATGCAGGGGGATCGCGAGAAGTGCCTGGAAGCGGGGATGAATGACTACGTCGCCAAGCCGGTGACGCCCCAAGCGCTCGCCGAGCGGCTGGAGCGCTGGCTGTCACACCTGCGGCTTACCGTGTAAACACATGTCCAACCGGCGGAACGCGCATGCCGACCTTGCCTCGCTTGCACTGCATAAGCCGTGCTGCCGTGTGATCAGCTATGGCTGCACTTGGACACGTTGCGTCGGGCCATCAAGCAATATGCGGAGTTGATTCAATACGTCACGGCCCACAATCAACTCTGATGATCGATCGTCGCCCACGACTGTGATGCCTGGCAGCACCCAATCGCCGATCTTCACATCGACCACGTATAGTCTGACGCGACGACGTTCACCCCACTGCGAACGCAGATATGGGTGGGAAATAAGCCGAATCATAGACGAAATTCACGATGCAGTTCGCTCCAATCGTGGGCTGCGGAGCATAAATTCGCGGGTGACCGGTTCGTCTACACGTTTGAGCAAAATGGGCGCCGCGCCAACAGCTTGCACCACGCGTTGGTGTAGCACTGCCAGGCTAAAGTCGTGGTCGATCACATGACCCTCGTGGATCGCCACATATTCGCCGGGACAACGCTGCTGCAATTCCCCCTGCTGGGCTGCAAAGGCGGCTTTCTCGCGACGGATTTTTGCGTCTTCTGCGGTATCCTCGACAATGCTGTGCTCGTCAGACTCGGCCGCCTCGGTTGTGCTGAGATAGTTCTCCAGCGCGGATCGCACGACTGCCGACAGCGTGACTTTGCGGCGCATCGCTGCGCGCCGTGTACGAAGATGAAGGTCATCGGGCATGTGGACTGTCAATCTCGTGTCGTTCAAGCCGTTGCCTCCTTTACACCGCACCCCATGTCGAGCACATCCGCCGCGGCAAATAGTATAGCACACTGGTGGTCTACTGCAGATTGCCTATACCCGACCAGGGGATCGCCGCGCCGCCCATACGAAGACCCCAAACGCCACGCCGGTCAGGATGATCAGGGAAACCAGCTTGGCCACCGTGCTGTCCACCAGCAGCGTGAGCGCGCCGAGGGCTGCACAGAAGAGCCAGTAGCCGAGGACGAGCGCGCGCTCGCTCACGCCCATGTCCAGCAGGCGAAAGTGCAGGTGATCGCGGCCGCCCTGCCCCGGCGAGACGCCGCGACGCCAGCGGGTGATCATCAGCCAGCCCACCTCCAGCGCGGGCAGCCCCACCACCATCAGCACCGTCGCCAGCCGCGCCCCGCCGATGATGCCCAGCGCCGCCACGGCAAAGCCCAGGAAGTAGCTGCCGCTGCTGCCCATGAAGATGCGCGCCGGGGAGAAGTTGAAGGGCAGAAAGCCGAGGGCTACGCCCAGCAGCGCCAGCGGCAGCAGCGCCACCGACAACTGCGGCGGCTCGGCCTTGAAGATCATGTGCAGCGCCAGCACCGCCGAAAGGATCGCGGTGACGCCGGCCACCAGCCCGCTGGCGCCGTCGAGGAAGTTGATCGTGTTCATCATGCCCATGAACCAGAAGACCGTCAGCGGCCAGACGATCCACCAGGGGAAACCGTCGTCGCCGAAGAAGAAGGCACCGGTCAGCGGGTCGTTCACATGCTTGATGAAGATCATGCCCACGATGGCAATGGCCGCCGCGCCAAACTGGATCAGATACTGCGGGCCGGCGCGAAAGCCGAAGCGGTCGTCGAGCAGGCCGAAAAACGCGCAGTAGGCGCAGCCCACCAGCAGCGCCGTCAGCCGGATGATCTCGTTGGGGTCGTTGCGCACGGGAAACCAGATCGCCCACGGCGGCGGCAGCAGTTCCGGCAGCACGGTGATCAGCAGCACTGTCACGAAGAAGCCGCCAAAGAGCGCCAGCCCGCCAGTGCGCGGGATCACGCCCCGATGCTTGCGCCGCCCGCCCGGCGCATCCACCAGCCCCCAGCGCCGGCCCAGCCAGCCCGCCAGCGGGGTCAGAGCCAGGGTGAGGAGAAAGGCGAAGAGGAGGGTGGCGAGGAAGTTCATGCGGGCCACCGGAAAAACGTTGGGGGTGAACTGCAAATTGTGAATTGTGAATTGTGAATTGTGAATTGTGAATGGGCGTCGCGTGGCTTCTGAACCGCAGCCAGGGTCGCGGTCACGGCCACTTCAAACTTCACAATTGACAATTCACAATTCACAATTCGGCTGTTTACGGGCGCATGCTCGTCAGCGTGCGCGGGAAGGCAATCGTCTCGCGCACGTGATCCAGGCCGCAGACCCAGGCCACGGTGCGCTCCACACCCAGGCCAAAACCGCTGTGCACGACTGAGCCGTAGCGGCGCAGGTCGAGGTACCATTCATAGGTCTCCCGCGGCAGGCCATGATGCTCGATGGCGGCGACCAGCTTGCCGGCGTCGCTCATGCGCTCGCTGCCGCCGATGATCTCGCCGTAGCCCTCCGGCGCCAGCAAGTCCACGCTGCGGCAGACTTCGGGCCGCCCCGCCTCCGGCTCCATGTAGAACGCCTTGACCTGGGTCGGGTAGTGGTGGACGAAGACCGGCTTCTCGAACTGCGCGGCCAGGTAGGTCTCGTGCGGGCTGCCGAAGTCGTCGCCCCATTCGATGGCGGGCACCGGGTCCGGGTAGCCGGGCACCAGCTCGCCCCGCGCCGCCGCGTCGTTGATCATCTCTACTGCGTCGTCGTAGTGGATGCGCGGGAAGGGCGGCGTCACCTTGGCCAGGTGCGTCAGGTCGCGCTCCAGCACTTTCAGTTCCGGCTCACACTCGGCCAGGCATTTCTGGACGATGTGGCTGACGAACTGCTCCTCCACCTCCATGAGCTGCTCCAGGTCACAAAAGGCGATCTCCGGCTCCACCATCCAGAACTCCTGGAGGTGGCGCCGCGTCTTGCTCTTCTCGGCGCGGAAGGTGGGGCCGAAGCAGTAGACTTTGCCAAAGGCGAAGATGTTGGCCTCGTTGTAGAGTTGCCCGGTCTGCGCCAGAAATGCCTTTTCGCCGTGATAGTCGATGGCAAAGAGCGTCGTGGTGCCCTCAGCAGCGGCCGGCGTGATGATCGGCGTGTCCACGTTGAGGAAGCCGTGGCCGTCCAACCACTCGCGGATGCCGCGGATGATGGTGGCGCGCACGCGCATCGCCGCCCACTGCCGCTGCGAGCGCAGCCAGAGATGGCGGTTCGCCATGAGGAACTCGACGCCGTGCTCCTTAGGGGTGATCGGGTACGGCTCGGCAATGCTGACCGCCTGCACGTCGCGCGCATCCACCTCGTAGCCGCCAGGGACGCCGGGCGCGCGCGGTTCGGCCCGCACCACCCCGCGCACGATCAGGCTGCTCTCCTGCGTCAGCGCCTTGCCGGCCTCGAATGCTTCCGGCGACACGTTGTCGCGGAAGACCACGGCCTGGCAGATGCCGGTGCCATCGCGCACCTGCAAAAACTGGAGTTTGCCCTTGCCGGTCTTGTTGTAGAGCCAGCCCTGGAGGGTGATTTCCTCACCGACATGATCCTGCAAGGATCGAATCGAAACAATCGGCGCCACAAGATGCTCCTTATCATTTCGTAGAGCGAGTTGTCAACTCGCTCTACATTGTCGTTTGTAAAGCGAGTTGCCAACTCGCTCAACATTGCCCTTTGTGAAGCGAGTTGCCAA
>JAPKMV010000999.1 GCA_026645635.1 Caldilineaceae bacterium | reverse complement strand
CGCAGCAGCGTTTCACACGCTGATCAAACCAAGCCCTACCGCCGAACCGCCGACCGCCGGTGACATCCGGCGCATCGACCTGGCCGTGTTGGGCGTGGTGCTCTTTGCCCTCTTCCTGGGCCTGGGCATTCGCAATCAGACCGTCAGCGCCAGCACCTGGGTGTCGTTGGGCCGCGGCCTGCCCCGCATCGCCTATCCCGCTACCTGGATGCCCCGCGCCGGCGACGAGTATCTGGTGCGCGCCGTGAATGTGGGCAGCCCCAGCATCTTCGATCCGCAGATGGCGGCCACGGCGCGGCCACAGCGCGCCGACGAGACGCTGGAACTGGCGCGCGCTGACCGCACCTTCCAGTTTGCCAGCAGCCTGACCGGCTACCGCGAGCTTGACGCCGAACAGGTGATGGTGTATCGCGACACGCCGGCAATCATGACAACCTACGGGCTGATCGCCGACCCTACCCGCGACAGCGGCGCCACCGGCCTGCCGGTTGTCGTCCAGGCGCAGGACATCATGTTCTTCGACAACGGCCAGTTCATCGTCGTGACTGTGGCCGCTGACGCCAGCCAGTGGGATGCTTCACAGGCCGGCTTTCAGATTGTTTTCGACAGCATGCGTCTGCGCCCGATGCCGGAAGAAGAACTGACCGTGGCGACTCCCACGCCTGCACCCGACGCAGACCCCAACGCAGGAGAAGCGCCTGCTGCACCGGCAACCGACGAGAGCTTCAGCGGCGCCAGCCAGCAAGGCGCCGAGGACGCCGAAGGAGGCAACGAATGAACATCCATCTACGACCGCTGGCGCGGCTGGGCAGCGTGCGCCTGCTGCTGCTCGTCACCGCGGCGCTCTATGTGCTGGGCGGCGCGTTCGCCCCGCAGACCGCCACCGCGCAATGGGATCGCGCTGCTTTGCAAAAGGCGCTGCGCGCCACCGTGCATGTCGTCGTGCCCATCACCGGCGAGGACGGTTCCTACAGCACCGGCAGCGGCACTGTGCTCGACGCCGACCGGGGGCTGATTCTCACCAACTTTCATGTGCTGGCCGACATCGAGGGCAGCGGCGACCTGTACAACGAGAATGGCATCGCCATCATCGGCATGATGCCCGACAATGTGCGCGGGACGCCGGTCTACAAATATGTCGCCGAACTGGTCAAGGGCAGCGCCGACTGGGATCTGGCCGTGCTGCGCATTGTCGGGCTGCTCGACGACGAGCGAGCCGCGCTGCCGTCCAACCTGGGTCTCATCGCCATCGAGCGCGGGGACAGCGAAGAGCTGCTGCCTGGCGACAAGCTGGCCGTCGTCGGCTATCCGGGGCTGGGGGGATCGTCGATCACCTTCACCGAAGGTGTGGTGGCCGGCTTCCTCGACGAGGACGAGGACGGCGTCTACGAATGGATCAAGACCGACACGGAGATCAACCAGGGCAACTCCGGCGGCTTGACCATCGACAGTGCGGGCAACTTCGTGGGCGTGCCGACGATGTTCCGTTTCAACACTGACGGCGGTGGCAAGCTCAGCCTGGTGCGCCCCGGCGCCATTGCCCTCGATTTCTACGACAGCGCTGCGTTGGGCCAAGGAGGCGACAAAGAGAACCGCTTCTCCCGTCCCGTCCAGCCTGCCCCCGTCGGCGATGGCGCCGCAGTCACGAACGTCGAGTTCGGCAGCGCGGTGAACAATCGCAACCGGGTGACCGGCGCGGCAACGACCTTCCCGTCCGGGATCAACGATCTGTACGTCAGCTACGACTACACCGGATTCACGCGCAACGGTTCCTTCGCTTACCAGTGGTATCTGGACGGCGATCCGGTCTACAATGATTCGTTCCGGTGGGCCGGCGACCCCACCGGCGTCGACTGGCTGAATCTGCACAGCGACCGTGGACTGCCCGACGGCGCCTATGAAGTGGAGATTTCCTTCGCCGGCGTACCCCTCTACCGCGGCG
>JAPKMV010000998.1 GCA_026645635.1 Caldilineaceae bacterium | reverse complement strand
CACCGTGCTGCGCGCAGAAGGCGGTGGCGGCCGCCAGTGCTTCGCGCAGCGACGCCACCAACTGCGTCTTTGCCCGGACGGGAAGTGCACCGCCGCCGCCCGCACCGTAGATCGCCAGTGCCTGCTCCAGTGAGGCGAAGACGTTGGCGTAGTCCACGATCAGCCCGTTGTGCTTGCCGGGGAAGACCCGGTTGGCGCGGGCGATGGTCTGCATCAGCGTGTGGTTGCGCATGGGCTTGTCGAGATAGACCGTGGAGCAGCTCGGCGCGTCGAAACCGGTGAGCCACATGGCGCAGACGAAGACCAGGCGCAGCGGGTCGGCCGGGTCCTTGAACTTTTCGTCGAGGCCGGGCTGTGACGTGTTCATGCGCCGGCGGTGCGGTTCGATGTCGAGGCCGCGGGCGCGCATCTGCTCGATCTCGTTCTGCCCCGGCGAGACGATCAGCGCCATGTCGGTCGTTTCCAGCACTGCGAGGCGGGCAGTCAGTTCGGCCTTGCGCGCGGCGCGCTGCGCCAATTCTTCCGGCGATACGCCGCTGCTGGGCTGATAGTCCAGTTCAACCAGTTCTTGCCGCACGCGCACCGTCTCGGCGTCCCAGTGGCTGCGCACCTTGTCGTACAGCTTGAGCGCGGTGGCTTTGTCGATGGCGATCACCATGGCCTTGCCCAGGAAGCCGCGGCCCAGGAAATGGCGCACGATGTCCCGCGCCACTGCCTCAAGCCGGTCGTCACGGGTGATCAGGTGGTACTGCCGCCCCAGTGCCTGTTCCAGCTTAGCCTCCTGCGCCTCGTCGAGACCGGCCTCCTCGATCAGCCGGTAGAGGTCGTCGTTGAGGTGGGGATTGACAAGCTGCAGTTCCGGCGTGCGGTTCTCGTAGAAAAGGGGCGCGGTGGCGCCATCCGCCACCGACTGCTGGAAGTCGTAGATCGACACGTAGTCGCCGAAGACCTCCCGCGTGCGCTCCTCGCTGGCGATCAGCGGGGTGCCGGTGAAGGCGAGGAAGATCGCCCTGGGCAGCGCGCCGCGCATGTTGAGCGCCAGCAGGTCGTACTGGCTGCGGTGCGCTTCGTCGGCCAGCACGACGATGTCGCTGCGGTCGGCCAGGACTTCGGCGCTCTGGAACTTCTGGATCAAGGTGAAGATGTAGCGGTGGTTGCCCGCCAGCAGCTCACGCAGGTGCGCGCTGCTCGTGGCGTGGCAGCGATCCCCTTCCGCCGCGGCGACCGCGCCCACGCGCTTGAAGGTCTGGGCGATCTGGTCGTCCAGCTCGATGCGGTCGGTGACGATGACGAAGGTCCAGTTGCCGGGGAGCGTGCGCAGCACCTTCTGGGCGAAGAAGACCATGGCGAAGCTCTTGCCGCTGCCCTGGGTCTGCCAGAAGACGCCGCCCCGCCCGTGCCCCTGCTGGCGCGCGGCCAGCAGCCCGGCGATGGCGTTGTTGACGCCGAGGTATTGGTGGTTCTGCCCGATGATCTTGACCGGCCCGGCCTTGTGCTCGGAAAAGAGGGTGAAGTTCTCCACGATGTCGAGCAGGCGGGTACGGTCGCAGACGCCGCGCACCATCACCTCCAGGCTGACGCGGCGGGCTTCGTCTTCCCGCTCGATGCGCTGCCAGGCAAAGAAGCGATCCCAGTCGGCGGTGAGCGAGCCGACGCGGCTTTCCATGCCGTTGCTGGCGATGAGCAGCGCGTTGGTCCAGAAGATCTGCGGGATCTGCTGCTTGTAGTGGGTGAGGTTGTCGTCGAAGGCGGCGCGCGCGGGGACGCCGGGCTGTTTGAATTCGACGACCAGCCAGGGCAGGCCATTGACAAAGCCCACCAGGTCGGGCCGGCAGGTGTAGAGGCTGCCGACGACGGTGAGCTGGCTGACGAGGAGAAAGTCGTTTTCCGCCGGCTGCCTCCAGTCGACGACGCGCGCGCGCTCGATCTTGTGGCCGCCGTGC
>JAPKMV010000997.1 GCA_026645635.1 Caldilineaceae bacterium | reverse complement strand
CGAGGACTTCGGCGTGCTGCGCCTGGGCATGGGTACGCTTCCCTCGACTGTCACATACAACGTCCAGGATGCTGATCCCTTCACCGAAGACCCACAACTGCGCGCGGCGATGAAGATCGCCGACGATTCGCGCTTCGTGCCCGACATCCCGGTGATCATCTCGCTGCGTCCGCCCGCCGAGGAGCAGGCCGACGACGAGCCGGGCGAACGCGAGGAGGAGGCGCAGGCCAAAGAACAGCAAGTCGTGCGCACGCCCTTTGCCCACGCCATCGCCATTGCCGGCGAACGGCAGGTGGTCTATGAAACGGCGCGGGCGCTGTTGACCCACTTCACCGTCTTCCACTCGTCGCTCGATGCCAAGGTGCTGGGGGTGGCGCAGAAAGAGCAGGAGTGGGGCTGGGCGACGCAACTGCCGCACAGCCAGGGGGGCGAGCAGGAAAGTCAATGGTGTTTCCTGGATGCCGCGCCCGATGAGGAAGAAGCGGCGCTGCGCGAAGACGAGGAGGAGACGCCGTACATGCGTTTCCTCGAAGACATCCGCCGCACGCTGGCGCAGCGCAAGCTCAAGCTGGAGGAGCGCGACGACAGCAACCAGAGCGCGGTTTCCAACAAAGGCGTCACCTTGCCCTTCTTGCTATTGACGGTTGACCTGCTCGACGCCGCCTACAGCGCAGATTCCCCGCTCAAAGAGATCGAATCCGACGCAGCGATGTCAATCTTGCTGGATGCCGGGGGGGTGCTCGGCGCCGCCGCCATTTTCCTGGTGCCGGACCGCAGCAAGGCGCCCAGCCAGTGCACCGCCGTGATCGAAGTGGAGCGGGTCAGCCTGGCGTCCAACCGCAAACCAGAGAAAGGCAGCCGGTCGATCAGCTTTCGCTATGCTGAGGTCGGCGTCAACAGCGTGCGCTATCTGGGGACAGCCGATGTCGTAGAGCGCCCGGAGAAAATGCTCGACCTGGCGCAGAAACTGGCGACCTGCCATATCCGCCGCAGCTTTGGCGCCGAAATCGCCACCGGCGTCGGCTTTCTGCCGCTGATGGGGTTTGGCTCGATCCAGGAGCTTCAGGTCGGCGCCTGGCAGAAATGGCAGGAGAGCATCACGCCGCAACAGGCCAACTGGCTGCGCACCAAGATCGGGCTGCTGTCCGGCAACAAACCGCGCACCCTGGTCTTTTCGGCCAAGCGCGATGGCGTGCATGGCATGGTCGCCGGCTCAACCGGTTCGGGCAAGTCGGAGTTGCTGATTTCCCTGCTCATGGGGCTTGCCGTGCAATATGACCCCAGCGTGGTCAACTTTGTGCTCGTCGACTACAAGGGCGGCAGCGCCTTCGAAGCATTCCGTGAACTGCCCCACTGTGTGGACGTAGTGACCAACCTCCATGCCGACGGCGTGACGCGTATGTTCACCGCCATCAATTCGGAGCTGCAGCGCCGGCAAAAACTGAATATCAACACCGACACCAAAGATATCGTCGAATATCGGCAGAAGGGTATGCACGTCGCCTGGCCCGATGGCCGCCCTGGCGAACCCTATCCTTACCTGTTCATCGTCGTCGACGAATTCGCTGAGATGATTGCAGATCGCAGCGAGTTTCGCGCGGAGTTGGAGAGCATCACCCGCGTGGGGCGCGCACAAGGCGTGCATCTGCTGCTGGCAGCCCAACGCCCGACCGGCGTCACCGATCAGATGCGCTCCAACATCAAGTACCGGATTTGCCTGCGCGTGGAGACGCCCGGTGAAAGCCGCGAACTGCTGCGCCGCCCCGATGCAGCCTTCCTCCCCGGCGGATTGCCGGGGCGTGGCTTCTTGCAGGTCGGCAACGATGAAGTCGAAATGATCCAGGTGGCGTATGCCGGCGGCGCATACTACGATCCGGCGCAAGTCATCTGGCCGGACCGCAAACAGGGCGAAGCACTCTTCTCCTACCGTGAGACGCCAGAACTCT
>JAPKMV010000996.1 GCA_026645635.1 Caldilineaceae bacterium | reverse complement strand
GGTAGGCGTAGCCACGCCTGCCGTGGCCACGCCTGCCGCTGAGGAGCAGACCACGCCCGCGCCAGCCACCACCGGGCGCGTGCCCCTGGCCGCTGCGCTGGGGACGCTGGAGCCGGCAGCCGTCTGGCAGCACTTCTACGACCTGACCCAGGTGCCGCGGCCTTCGCACCACGAGGAGCAGGCCACAGCCTTCGTCAAGGCTTATGGTGAGTCCCTGGGCCTGGAGACCATGGTCGACGACGTTGGCAACGTGATCATCCGCAAGCCCGCGTCGCCCGGCCTGGCAGATCGCCCTGGCGTGATTCTCCAGGCGCACCTGGACATGGTGCCGCAGAAGACGGCCGATTCGACCCACGACTTCCTGACCGACCCCATTGACGCCTATGTCGAGGATGGCTGGGTGCATGCCGACGGCACCACCCTCGGCGCCGACGACGGCAGCGGTGTGGCGATGATCATGGCGATCCTGGCGGACGACACGCTCGTCCATCCGCCGCTGGAGGCGCTCTTCACCACCAACGAGGAGGACGGCTTCACCGGCATCAACGGGCTGGCAACCGACGTGCTGCAGGGCCATTACTACATCAACATCGACAACGAAGTCGAAGGCCAGTTTCTGATCAGCAGCGCGGGCGGCGTCTATGCCACGGTCAGCGGCGACTACGCGGAGGAGGCGACGCCCGCAGGCATGACCGGCCTGGCGGTGGTCATCGACGGTCTGCGCGGCGGTCACTCCGGCGTCGACATCGACAAGGGCCGGGGCAGTGCGCACCAGTTGATGGCGCGCCTGCTCTGGAACGCGCCGGCGGAGCTTGGCGTGCGCCTGGGCAGCTTGAGCGGCGGCAACCAGGCCAATGCCATCCCGCGCACCACGTCAGTCCTGGCCGCCGTGCCCGACGAGCAGGTTGATGCCTTCAATGCCTATGTGGACAACTTCGCCGCTACGGTGCAGCACGAACTGGCGGTCACCGAGCCGGGGCTGGTGGTCACGGTGGCGCCGGCGGACTTGCCGGCGCAGGTGATGGACCCGGCGGCGCAGCGCGCGCTGATCGCTGCGATCTACGGCGCACCGCAGGGCGTCATCCGCATGAGCGACACCGTGACCGGGCTGGTGGAGACGTCGGGCAATATCGGCGTGCTGACGATCGGCGACGGGAAGCTGGATGCTGCGATCTACGTGCGCAGCGCCATCGACTCGGCGCGCGACAGCGCGGCTGCCCGCTTCGCCAGCGTCTTCGAACTGGCCGGCGCCACCGTGACGCTGCACGACGCCTATTCCGGCTGGCCGCCCAATCCCGATTCGCCGCTGCTGGCGACGATGACGCAGACCTACCAGGATCTGTTCGGTGCGGCGCCGGTGGCCGCTGCGGTCCATGCCGGGCTGGAGACAAGTGTCGCCGGGGTGAAGTATCCGGAGTTGGACATGATCTCCATCGGGCCGACCCTGCTGGACGTCCACACGCCCGACGAGCGGTGGGAGGTCGCCAGCACGGCCAGGGTGTATGACCTGCTGGTGGCGGCGCTGGCAAACATGCCGGAGAAGTAGAGGCGCAATTCCCTCTGCGACCTTCCCGGAAGCTCGCAGCTTCCGGGAAGGTCTTTTGCACGCCGACGGAGGGTACGGAGCGTCGGACCAGGATTGGATTCTTCGGCCAGCCCCTGCCGGTGCGCTACAATGGGCGCATGTTGTCGATCTATCTCTACCTGGCCTACACGCTGTCCTATCTCGTCCTGCTCTGCTACGGCGCGGTTCTCTGGCGCCGGCAGCATCACACCAGCACTCTGCTCCTCCTCCTGGTCACCTTTGGCGTCTTCTATGACAACCTGATCCTCACCCTGGGCAACGGGGTCGGTGAGGGTGCGGTGCTCCATGCATTGAGCGTGCCGCGCTTCGTGCTGCACCAGGTGGCGCTGCCCTGGATCATTTACGCCGCCTACGAGCAGGCG
>JAPKMV010000995.1 GCA_026645635.1 Caldilineaceae bacterium | reverse complement strand
TCGAAGCGGCGGCGGCCGTCCGGCTGCTTGAGGTTGATGGAAAAGTAGTTCCAGGGTCGGCTGGGGTCGCCATGACGGCGGCTGAAGGTGAGCGGCAGATACTCGTAGCAGAGCCGGATCAGGTCGGGGGAAGCGGTGGCCGCGGCTCGGGCATAGAGATCGGTGATAGACAATGTCGCCGGCAGATCGGCAAAGAATGCGCTCTGCGCTTCCAGCACGCGGCGGTTGCGCACGCGCACAAAGTCCAGCAGGTCGGCGCTCTGCACAAGGTCATTTTCGGCAAAAATGCCGCCGCGCATGATGTTGAAGAGCACATTGGCAAAGTGGTGCGCAGTGGTCAGCGGCTGCGCGGTGGCCTGAAGACCATCCGCCGCGGCAACCAGGCTGACGAGATCTGCGCTGCCGTGGGCAATGTCGTCGTCCAACTGCTGCGCCAGTGCGGCGTGATCGCCAACCAGCAGGCGGCGCAGCGCCGCAATCTGGCTGTGCTCCTGGTTCACATCGGCAACCAGGCTCCAGCTTTGCGTCGCCAGTCCGGGCAGGTCGATCGTGGCCGTGACCAGGTAGGCGCCGCGCTCGCCCTTGATGTCAAGCTCCTGGGCGACGGGCTGACCGCGGCGAAATGCCGCCAGTTGGACGGTCGAGAGCAGATGCGCAGCCGGCGCCAGCCCAACCTGCCAGACCGTCGTCGCCCGGAGCGATTCGCTGGGTTCGGCGCGGTCGGTGAGGGTGGCGCTCAGTGCAAAGATGCCCAGCCCGGTGGCCGGGTCGAGTTCGCTGCGCTTGTAGGCGTCGAGCAGATTGCTCATGTTGGTCTGGAGCGTGGTCGTTGCGCCGTAGGGCAGCAGGTTGCGCACGCCGTCGAGCAGTTGCACCGTACATGGCTGGTCCAGGTTGTTCTGCAGCCAGGATGTGCGCACAAAGCCGAAGCGATCGCTGGTGCGCCATGCGTACCGGAAGGTCAACCCTAGATCCAGGTTGACCTCCTCGAAGATCAGCTTGTCCCCGGTGACATTCTTGTAGAGGTTGCGCACGATCTGCTGCGTCTCGCCCTGGTCTGCGCTGAACGGCTCCCAGCGGACGGCTTCAGCGCTGGCATTGCGGCGGACGAAGAGGCAGGTCACCGGGCCGGTGTTGACCCAGTTTTCGGCCACTTTGTCGTCGGTGTAGTAGGGAAAGAGCGACGATCCGGCGTTGATGCGCCCGGCCGTCAGCCCGCCGGTGCTGGAGATGAAGAGCCAGTGGTCGGCGCTGCTGACGATGCTCATGAAGAAGGGCGGCATCTGGTCGTAGCAGTGAATGCAATAGTAGGTCTCGCCATCGATCCGCACCATCTCACCGCTGACCGGCTGGCTATCTGCTTGGGGTGAGGCTACATCGGATTGCACAGTACTGGCTGGATGTGTCCACATGATTGGCAACCTTCTGATTTCGCTGAGGAGGCGCTGTACAAACCTGTTCTTCGGGGGAGAGCAGGTTCGTACAGCGCCCGGTTCACTTATCGATTGACGAACGGCAAAAACAAGGTTGTGTCCGGCGCCACGATGGTTGTCTCGAGGCGCACCTGGTCGATGTGTGTCGTCACCACTGCCCGAGCAGCAGTCGGCGCAGCATCACCGGGGAAGATGAAGCCGTAGCCGTTGACCGCCGTCAGCGTCAGCCCGTCGTTGGGGGCATCGGCCGGCTGCGCGGCGCTGCGGGTGAAGGCGCTGAAGGGGATCGTGATCTTCCTCCAGCCGGTGAAGTTATCCACGAAGCTGGCCTCGAAGCGCTCCGCCGTGTCCGCCGCCTGGTAGACCCGCACATAGTCCACGAGTGTGTCCTGCGGCATGGTCATGCCCTCGGCAATCGCGCCACCGAAGTTGCCGCCGATCGCCGCGTTGAGCAGGAGGAAGAAGGGATGGTTGAACACCCACTCGTTCGGCGCCAAATCGGCAGGGATGGCCTG
>JAPKMV010000994.1 GCA_026645635.1 Caldilineaceae bacterium | reverse complement strand
GGCATCCACGACGCGTGGATTGCAGCGAGCTGCATCGCCCACGATCTGTTGTCACGGCGAACCTGCGTGAATTCAGCCGCGTTCCGGGCCTGCGCATCGAAAACTGGCTATCGCCTCCATCTCATTAACAATTGACAATTGGCAATTAACAATTGACAATTCCTCCTCCCCTCTCCCAACGATCTCCACCCAATTCCTTCACAACTTCCTCACATCCCCCCGCTATCCTCTAGCCATTGAATCAATCAGTTCACTGTACGGAGGATACAACCATGAACGCAAGACGAACTTTGACCAGCCTGGGCGCCGCCGCGGCCACACTGCTGCTCAGCGCCAGCATTGCCCTGGCGAGCACCACGCCCTCTACGGTGCCGCAGCCTGCTGCGGTTCCGCAGCAGGCTGCCGGCAGCACAGTCACCGTCGCCGGGCGCGGCGGCCCACCCACCCGCCCGCAGCCAACGACGCCCAGCGTCGCCACGCCGGGCGCGCACCTGCCGGCGCCGGTGGACGGCCCGCTGCCGGCTGAGGTAGTCGCCGCCATCACCGCCGGCATCGAAGACGAGTGGCACGCCTACGCCGTCTATGCCGCCGTGATCGAACAGTTCGGCGCGGTGCGCCCCTTCACCAACATCCAGCGCGCCGAAGCGCAGCACGCTGCGGCCTGGGCGACGATCTTCGAGCGCTATGACCTGCCGCTGCCGGTGCAGCCTACCTGGGAGATCCCGGAGTTCGCCAGCCTGGCCGATGCCTGCGCCGCCGCCGCTGACGCCGAGATCGCCAACATGACGCTCTACGACGACATGCTGGCGACCCTGGCCGATTACCCGGACGCGCTGCAAGTGGCCACGGCTCTGCGCGCCGCCTCGCTCGACAAACACCTGCCCGCCTTCGAGCGCTGTGCTGGAACTGCCCAGTAACGTTCGGTGCGACGGCACGGCGACGCCAGTTTCTCTGGCGTCGCCGTGCCGTCGCGGTTCAGTTTGCTGTCAGGCGCCATGCCTTACCAACACCGATAACAATGGAAATCTCGTGCGATTTGGCGTCTTTGCGCCTTTGCGTGAGCCATTTTGAGAACGGGTTTTCATGCAGGTCACGAATTGCACGAATTTTGACGAATGGCCACGAAGGATTCGTTTCAATTCGTCAGAATTCGTGTCATTCGTGACAAAGGCACTTTACCGGTCTTACGCTATAGTTATAGACAGATATCCTTTGAGCGGGCACAGGGTGCGTTTTTGTCTCCCTCTCACCCCCTCACCCTATCACCTTGTCCGGTGTCGCTGGACACACCATTGCACCGAAGGTTGTACACCCATGGCCCGCACGATTCTCGTCGCCGATGACGAACAGCCAATTCTCGACACCATCGGCGCCTACCTCAAACAGGAAGGCTACACGGTGATCACCGCGCGCAACGGCCGCGACGCCCTGTTCCAGTTCCGCGATGCGCACCCGGACCTGGTCATCCTCGACGTGATGATGCCGGAGATGGACGGCTACACCGCCGCCCGCCTGATCCGCAAAGAGAGCAACGTCCCGCTCCTCTTCCTCACCGCCCGCATCGAAGAAGCCGACCAGTTGATCGGCCTGGAGATCGGCGCCGACGAGTACATGACCAAGCCCTTCAGCCCGCGGCTGGTGGTCGCCAAAGTGCGTGCGCTGCTGCGGCGCTCCTACGGCGAACTGGCCACGGAGACCACCGCCTGGCGCGTACGCGACCTGGAGGTCAACGTCGAGACGCGGCTCGTCACCCTGCGCGGCCAGCGCATCGACCTGACGCCCAACGAGTTCGGCATCCTCCAGGTGCTCATCGCCCGCCCAGGCCGCGTCTTCACCCGCATGGAGCTGCTCGACCAGGTGCAGGGCGAAGCCTACGCCGCCTACGAACGCACCGTCGATGTCCACGTCAAGAACCTGCGCGCCAAACTCGAGAGCGACCCGCGAAACCC
>JAPKMV010000993.1 GCA_026645635.1 Caldilineaceae bacterium | reverse complement strand
ACCCCAGCGACGAGGCCGCGCTCGCGGCGGAGGCAGTGGCCAAGTACGCCGGCTTCGTGGTGCTCGATCACTTCAGCCCGGCGCTGGTCTACCCGCTGCTGGTGCTGCGCCAGAACATCTTCACCGACCCGCAAAAGCCGATCCAGGTGCAGCCCGGCCTCTACGAGATCAACAGCCCCAAGCCCGAATCGCCGCTGATGGTGACGACCAACTTCTCGATCACCTACTTCAGTGTGGCCAACGAGATCGAGAGTTCGGGGAATCCCGGCTGGCTGCTGGTGGCCGACGCCGAGGGCATGAGCGTGCTCACCGCGTGGGCCGCGGGCAAGTTCGACGCCTCCACCATCGCCAAGGGCGTCAAGAGCACCGGCGTCGCCGACAAGCTCAGCCACCGCCGCATCATCATCCCCGGCCAGGTGGCGGTGCTCTCCGGCGAGCTGGAGGAAGAACTCCCCGGCTGGGAGATCAAGGTCGGCCCGCGCGAGGCGGTGGATCTGCCGGGGTATTTGAAGGTGATGGGGAGGTAGGGATTGGAGATTGGAGATTGGAGATTGGGAGATTGAGAGATTGGGGGATTGGGCGGAGGCATCCTCACCCCCTCACCCACTCACCCACTCACCCACTCACCCACTCACCCACTCGGGAGCACCATGACGCAGTACAAGGTTGTATTCACGCCTGAAGATAGAGAAGTGGCGGTGGCGACGGGGACGCTGATCGTCGAGGCGGCGCGGCTGGCGGGGCTGGACATCCACGTGCCTTGCGGCGGGCAGGGGCGCTGCGGGCGCTGCGCGGTGGTCGTGGAGCGCGGGCAGGTGCGCCGCCGCTCTACGCTGCGCCTTTCCCCGGCGGACGTGGCGGCCGGCTATGCCCTGGCCTGCCAGAGCGTCATCGAAGGCGACGCGGCGATCACGCTGCTGCCGCAGGAGAAGGTGGAGCGGCGGCTCACCACCGACCGCACCGCCGTGGACGACCAACTGCCCTTTGTCTACGACCCCATCCGCGACCAGAGCGTGCGCGCCTTCTGCGTCACGCTGGAGCCACCCAGCCTGGCCGACCAGACCGACGACTGGGCGCGACTCCAGCGGGCGCTGCGCCGCGGCCACGGCATCGACGGCCTCACCGTCGACCTGGCCACGCTGCGCAAGCTGGGTGCGGCGCTGCGCGACGGCGGCTGGACGGTGACCGCCATCGTCGAGTTGGACGCCTGGGATCGGCCCGACGGCCCGACGCGGCTCATCGACCTGCTGCCCGGCGACCAGCGCGCGCCCCTCCTCGGCGTCGCGCTGGACATCGGCACGACGAGCAACGTGCTCTACCTGGTAGACCTGCTCACCGGCAAGGTGCTGGCCAGCGCGGTGGACTACAACGGGCAGATCAAGCGGGGCGAAGACGTCATCGCCCGTATGATCTACGCCGGCAAGCACAACGGGCTGGCGGAACTGCAGCAGCTCGTGCTCGGCACCTTCAACCGGCTGCTGGAACAGGCAACAGCCCGCGCCCGGGTCGATGCGCAGCGCATCTACAAGGCGACGGTAGCGGGCAACAGCACGATGATCCACCTTTTCCTCGGCCTGCCGCCGCAGTCGATCCGGCTGGCGCCGTTCATCACCACCATCAACCAGCCGCCCGCAGTGCTGGCGCGCGAGCTGGGTCTGGCGATTCACCCGGCAGCCGGCGTCGACTGCCTGCCCGGCGTGGCCAGCTACGTCGGGTCGGACATCAGCGCGGGCGTGGTGAGTTCCGGGCTGCTGGCCAGCGACAAGCTCACCCTGTTCCTGGACGTGGGCACCAACGGCGAGACCGTGCTGGGCAACCGCGACTGGCTCATCACCTGTGCGTGCTCGGCGGGGCCGGCCTTCGAAGGCGCCGGCGTCGAGCACGGGATGCGCGCCACCACGGGCGCCATCGAGGAGGTTTGGGTCAACAGCACGACCCACGAACCCACCTACCGCG
>JAPKMV010000992.1 GCA_026645635.1 Caldilineaceae bacterium | reverse complement strand
CCCGATCTGAGCCGCATCGTCAGCACGGCGCGCACGGCCAGCGTGAACGGCTGGGGCATCGGCGCGTTCGGCCAGCGCATCCTCTTCACCACCTACGGCATCCAGGATTACCTGGGCAACCTGGACGTGCTGCTGCCCAACGTCTGGCAGCATGTGGCCGTCCACCTGACCACAGACAACGACGCCGAATTCTACCTCAACGGCCAACTGGTGGAGACGGTCCCTGGCAGCATGCCGGCCAATCCGGACCCGGACGACCGGTTGCTCATCGGCGCGGCGACCGAACCGGGCGAGAGCGCCACCTCCCAGCACTTCCCCGGCCTCATCGACGAGGTGATGGTGATGACGGGCCGTCCCAGCGCGGCGGACTGGTTGACGCTGCTGGGCGCGGACCCGACGCTGCATCTGACCTTCGATGAGCACTTCATCCACCCCAACACCCGCATGGGCAACGACGCCGGCCTGGCCGTGGCCGACGTGGCCTATCTGGCGGACAATCTTCCCGCCAGCCACAACCTGCGCGCCACAGGCATCGTCGGCGCGGGTTCGCTGCGGGTGAACGCCGCCGAGGGCGCGCTCCTCGGCGGCGCGGCGCCCGGTGTGCTCCCCCACGGCAACGGCCCCTTCAGCCTGGCATTCTGGGCCAGGCTGGACGACGCCGGCAGTTCCATGTCCATGTGGGTCGGCAGGTTCGAGGGGCTGAGCCGCCTGATCCTGAATGGCGCTGCGGTCGTGGCCGAGTTCACCGGCAAACCCAACCTCACGGTTGCCACCGGCAATCTGGCAGGCGGGTGGCAGCATGTGCTGCTGACCTATGACGGCAGCACGCGGGTGCTCTATCTGAATGGCGCGGAAATTGGCCGCGATGCCATTGCCCCCAACGCGCTGGACACCGCCGCGGCCGGCATGTTCGTGGCTGGCGGCTCCGGCCTCCTGGACGATCTGCGGGTCTATCGCTACGCACTCAGTGCCCACGAAGCCAGGGCGCTGGCCGAGACGGGCTGGCTGCCCACCAACGTGCAGATAGCCCGCGCCACCAACGCCGAGGCCACCTGGAACGCTGCCGTGCCGCCAGGGCTGGAGGGCGTGTACGAACTGCGCAGCCGGGGCGTCGACCTCCTGGGCAATGTGGGCGAAGCGCCCCAGGAGATCGTGACCTGGCGCGGCATCGTCGATTCGCTGGCGCCGCGGCTGGTGAGCTTTGCGTCCACGCCCACGGCCAACGGCATCACCTTCAGCCTGACCGCCGAGGATTTCAGCCTGGCCGCGGATAACATTGCCATGCCGCCAGCCTGCACCGCCGCCAACACCACGGTGAACACGGTCGCGTATGGCTCGCCCTGGTATCGCTCCTTCGCCGCGCAATCGGTCGACAGCGCCGACAGCGCAGAACTGGCCGGCCGGCCCTTCCGCGTCACCGTCCAGTGTCAGGCTGCTTTCGCCCAGACCAACGACACCTTCCGCGTCTGCGATCTGGCGGGGAACTGCACCACCGCCACCTACACCGGTCCCAATGTGGGTGCACCGCCGACCGCGACGCCGACCGTCACCCCCACGGCCACGACCACCCCCACGCCCGTTGCCACAGCCACAGCCACCGCAACAACTACGAGCACGCCGGTCGCACCGACGGCCACAGCCACCGCAACATCTACGATCACGCCGGTCGCGCCGACGGCTACGGCCACCGCGACAGCCACTGGCACGTCAGTCACACCGACCGCCACACCGACCGCCACAGTGCCTGAGACGCCGGGGGAAAGTGTCTATCTACCACTGATCTCCCGGTGAACGCCGAATGGTAGAACGCCTCAGTTTGTCCTCTGCGAACCTCTCCGCCTCCGCGTCTCTGCGTCAAAGGGATCTTTGCAAACAGTTTCTCAGACATCCTCCGCAGATTACGCAGATGCACCAGCAGTTAATCTGTGAAATCTGCGCAATCTGTGGATCATCTTAT
>JAPKMV010000991.1 GCA_026645635.1 Caldilineaceae bacterium | reverse complement strand
CTCCGACACGGCGATGGGCGCGGCGCCCTGCCCCGGCCGCTCCACACCCCAGCTCACGCTGTCGAGCCTGCACCAGTCCGTCGAAAATGGTTCCGTCAGCCCGCTTTTGGCCGAAATGCCCTGGAACAACCCAAAGATGGGCATAGATCATGCTCCTTGTCAGGAAAAATTTGGAAGATTTGCACACACGCAAGCGTAGTCTACCCCTTTCCACCAAATCGTCAATCTCAGACTGTTTGTAAAGATCCTTTTGACGCAGAGACGCGGAGTCGCAGAGGTTCGCAGAGAAAAACTCGGTGCGATTCTGGCGCAAATGCCACCCGTCTGTGCGCCCACACCGCGCCCCCGCGCTGCCTGTGCTATCATGCACGGCATGACATTCGACGTTCAGGACTCTCTATGGGACCGCTGGTTGACAGTGCAGCCGGCCGGCCACGTACTCCAACTGCGCCGCTGGGCGCGGCTTAAGGAGCAGTTTGGCTGGCGCAGCCGCCTGGTGACGCTGACCGACGGCCGCGGCGAGTTGACTGCCGGCGCGAGCATCCTGCTGCGGCGCATGGCCGGGTTGACGCTGGCCTATGCCCCGCGCGGGCCGGTGGTGGAGTGGCGCGATGCCGCGGCGGTCACCGAACTGCTGGTGCGGATGCAGGCGGCGAGCCGTCAGGCGGGCGCGGCGGTGCTCAAGCTGGAGCCAAACCTGCCCGACACGCCGGCCAACCGCCAGTTGCTGGCCAGCTATGGCCTGCGCCCCAGCCCGCAGACGATCCAGCCGCCCAGCACGATCATCGTCGACATCAGCGTCGCGCCGGATGCGATCCTGGCGCAAATGAAGAGCAAATGGCGCTACAATGTGCGCCTGGCCGAACGCAAAGCGGTGCGTGTGCGCGCCATGACGCGGGCCGATCTGCCCACCTTGCACGCGCTGATGGCCGAGACCGGTGCGCGCGACCAGTTTGCCGTCCACGACAACGCCTATTATGACGCAGCCTTCGACCTGCTGACGCCGGAGCACGCCGTCTATCTGCTGGCCGAATATGACGATGTCCCGCTGGCGGCTATCGTCGTGGCGCTGGCCGGCGACACGGCAGTCTACCTGTGGGGCGCCAGTTCGGAGCGCGAACGCAACCGCATGCCCAACCACGCGCTCCAGTGGGCGGGGATGCAGTGGGCCAAAGCCCGCGGCGCCACCCGCTACGACCTATGGGGCATCCCGGACCCCGTCGGCCAGGTGGCGGAGGGGATGCGCAGCGGCGACGGCAGCGGCGTGCCCAGCGCCGACCTGCCGTTGGATGTCGAGGCGTTCCCGGACACAGGGCTGTGGGGCGTCTATCGCTTCAAGCAGGGATTCGGCGGCGACGTGGTGCGCTTCATCGGCGCGTGGGACCTGCCGGTGGACCCTGTTGGTTATCGCGTCTACAGCCTCGGACTCGGCGCGTATGCGCGGCTCAAGGCTGCACGCGGCGACCGTGCAACCGCGCAATCGACCGTCGAACTCACACCGGTGGACGCGGCCGGCGCGTGGCGCGATCTGCTGGCCGGGCTGCCTGCGCCCCATGTCCTGCAAAGCTGGGAGTGGGGCGCCATCAAGGGGCAGACGGAGTGGCGGGCGGAGCGCTATGCGCTGCGTGCGCCAGCCGGCAGCGCGGCGGTGCAACTGCTCTGGCGCCAGCTTGGTCCCTATGCGCCGGCGCGCGTCGCCTATGTCCCCAAAGGCCCGGTGCTGGACTGGGCGAACCAGGATCTGGTGGACGCGGCGCTGGCCGCGGTGGAAATGCAGGCGCGGCGGCTGGGCTGCATCTTTGTGAAGATCGACCCGGACGTGCGTGAGGACACGACAACAGGGCGTCTGGTGCTCCACGCGCTGGAACGCCGCGGCTGGCGCTTCAGCGCTGAACAGATTCAGTTCAAGAACACCGCCTTTTCAGACTTGCGCGCGGGCGAGGACGCGCTCCTCGCAG
>JAPKMV010000990.1 GCA_026645635.1 Caldilineaceae bacterium | reverse complement strand
ATTGGAGCAGAAGCTGGAGCAGAGCGTCGCTGTCGCTCTCGTTGAGACTGGCGGTCGGCTCGTCCAAAATGAGCAGGCGCACCTCTTTGGCAAGCGACTTGGCGATCTCGACCAACTGCTGCTTGCCGACGCCAATATCGGTGATCAGCGTGTTGGGCGACTCGTGCAGACCCACCTTTTCCAGCAGTTCCTGGGTGCGTCGCGTCGCCTCATTCCAGTCGATCACGCCGCGGTGAGCGCGCTCGTTGCCGAGAAAAATGTTCTCCTTGATCGAGAGCATCGGGATCAACGCCAACTCCTGATGGATGATGACGATGCCGACTTTCTCGCTGTGGGAGATGTCCTTGAAATGCCGCTCCTGACCCTCGTAGATGATCTCGCCGCTGTAGGAGCCGGCCGGGTAGACGCCGCTGAGCACCTTCATGAGGGTCGATTTGCCGGCGCCGTTCTCACCGACCAGGGCGTGAATCTCGCCGCGCTGTACGCTGAGATTCACATTGTCGAGCGCCTTCACACCGGGGAACGTTTTGGTGATGTTGCGCATTTCCAGAATGATGTCAGACATGTTCTGGTTTCCTTGACTGACACAATTTCCTGACACAAAAAACGGCTGTGCAGGTAACGACCTGCACAGCCGTTTTTGACCCACTTACTGGATCTGATCCATCGTGTAGTAACCGCTGTCGATCAGCAGTTCTTCCCAGTTGCTGATGTCCACACTGTGGGGCACCAACAGATAGGAGGGCACAACCTTCACGCCGTTGTCGTAGGTCGTGGTGTTGTTGATCGGCACTTCCTCACCCTTCAGCGCGGCGTCGACCATCTGCGCCGTGACCGCGGCGAGTTCGCGCGTGTCCTTGAAGATGGTGCCGTACTGCTCGCCCGCCAGGATCGAACGCACCGACGGAATCTCGGCGTCCTGCCCGGTCACGACCGGCATGGGCTGCTCGGCGGAGCCGTAACCGACGCCCTTCAGCGAGGAGAGGATGCCGATGCTCAGACCGTCATACGGGGAGAGCACGGCGTCGACGCGCTTGTCGCCGTAGTAGGCGCTGAGCAGGTTGTCCATGCGCGCCTGAGCGGTGGCGGCGTCCCAGCGCAGCGTGGAGACCTGGTCCATGCCCATCTGCCCACTCTGCACGACGAGCTTGCCGCTGTCGATGAAGGGCTGCAGGATTGACATCGCGCCGTCGTAGAAGTAGTAGGCGTTGGTGTCATCGGGCGAGCCGCCGAAGAGTTCGATGTTGAACGGGCCGGCCGCGTTTTCCAGATCCAGCGCATCCACAATCTGCTGCGCCTGAAGCACGCCCACCTGGAAGTTGTCGAAGGTGGAGTAGTAGTCCACGTTGTCGGTGTTGACCAGCAGGCGGTCATAGGCCATGACCAGGATGCCCGAGTCCTTCGCCTTCTGCAGCACGTCGGTGAGCGTCGCGCCGTCGATGGCCGCGATCACCAGCACGTCCGCGCCGTTGGCGACCATGCTCTCGATCTGCGTCAACTGGGTCGGAATGTCGTCTTCGGCGAACTGCAGGTTGGTTTCGTAGCCGGCAGCTTCGAAGACCTTGACCATGTTCTCGCCGTCGGAAATCCAGCGGGAGGAAGACTGAGTCGGCATGGAGATGCCTACCAGCTTGGCCTCGCCGTCAGTGGCCGGAGCATCCGCCGCCGGGGCGTCGGCAGCAGGTGCGTCCGCGGCCGGGGCATCCGTCGCAGGGGCTGGCGCGCCAGCGGTGCAGGCGCTCAACAGCAGCGCAAAGACCATCGAGAGCGTCAGCAGCATTGTCCAAGTGCGTTTTGTCATTGTTTTGTTTCCTTTACTGAACATAGAACGTCGAATAAAACCAGTGCGTTGGATTCACTGTTCCAAGCTCTCCTCCAATTCGATATCGGATAAGCGGGCAAACGGCGCCGATGTCAGGGTTCAATTACATGGGTTTCGGGACAGCCTCTTTTTCGATATCTG
>JAPKMV010000098.1 GCA_026645635.1 Caldilineaceae bacterium | reverse complement strand
AACTGGGCGCCGGAATTTTCCGTGCCGAGCAGATTGTACTCGGTGCCGGGACCGCCGCGGACATTGGTCTGCGTGGTGAACACGACCTGGGCGCTGGCAGCGGTGGGCGTCGGCTCCGCGGTCGGCGTAGCCTCCGGTGCAGCTTCGGCCGGCGGCTGCTCGGCGGCAGGCTGGTCCACGGCGGGCTGCTCTGCCGCGGGCGGCTGCTCCGCTGGCGGCTGGCCCGCATCGGCAACCGGCGCCGCGGGTGGCGCGGCCTCAGCCGGCAGCGTTGGCGTGAAGGTGGGCGCGGGCGTGCGCGTCGGCAGCGGCGTCGCCTCGGGGCCGGCTCCGCAGCCGGCCAGCAAGAGCAAGGTCACTGCCAAGAGGGGCAGCCACTGTGTGGTGCGTTGGTGCATCTTGTTCATCGTTCGTTTTCCCTTTGCATCCGCCGTTTGTTCCATGAGTCTGCAACACGGCGCGGCGCAGGCTTCCTTGCGCCCGAGTATAGCATAGCTGACGCTGGCAACGGCAACCTGCGCGCAGCCAGTACCTTTCTGTTCATCAAAATCCAATAACGTCTGCAACGTAATTGAGTTCCCTGAATCGAGCTTTCATGATGTTGTCACGTTGGGCGCGGGTCTGCTTCAGGGCGGGGCAGCGTGGCGTGCGTCTTATGCTGGTGCGCGCCCATACCTTGAAGTACGCTCTTTTGCGCGGGCGGAAATGTCAAAGTGACCGTGTTCACGCTAGAATGGTTTTGCATCAACTGGATAGAAAGGCAGGTATCACCATGCGTTTCGCCCTGTTTTGTCTTGTTTTGCTGCTGACCGGCTGCGCCTGCACCGCCGCACCACCGCCGCCATCACCTTCGCCCGTCGCCGGGCTGGACGCCGCCATCGAGTCGGGGCTGGCCTTCCTGCGCACACAGTACAACCCGGCTCTGCGCCTGCTGCGTGAATCGCCGGTGGTTGCCCCGGATCGCCATTGGTTGGCAACCGATAACCAGTTGGCAAGTTATGCTCTACGCACGGCGGGCAATGCGCTCGCCGACGAGGTCGCCCCGGCGCTGGCCGAGTACAGTGAGTCTCTCGATGCCACACACCACGGCGTGATTGAATCCCTGACGGGTGTGCCCATCGCCTGGCCGCCACGCACCCACACCCATCGGGAACTGCTCCCCGGCATCTGGCATGAGGAACGTATCACTGGTGCGCCGATGCATGACTGGGCCGATTACGCCGATCTGGCGTTGTACGGCGCACTGGAGGCATGGAACCGTGGCGACGCTGCTGAGGCGCACAGCCGCTATACGCAAGCAATGGCGCTTTTCGATGGCGTTGGTTTCGCCGATGCAGCGACCGACACCCACTATACCACCTACAAACTTGCCCTGGCGCTCCTGGTCGCACGGCGTCTGCACGAACCCGACCGCCCCGACCTGCTCGCCGCGTTGCTGACAAAGCAAGATGAGAGCGGCGGCTTTGTGACGCTCTACAATCGGCAGGGTGCACCGGAAGGCGATGCCAACACGGAGACGACCGCGTACGCGCTGCTGGCGCTCATCAGGTAGTCTGTATATTCGCCGTCTGTTCACTTTCGTCTACGCACCGTCGCTGCCGGCGCGCGTGCAGGGCTATGAGCTGATTTCGAGGCTTCTGGATAACGCTGGATACGTGCTATAGTAGGGCATCTCAGACATCAGGGTTTGCCATGCGCCGGCCAGGTTGGAACGATTGGGGGAAACATGGGATCAACAACTGTGACGGTGGAATTGCCACGCAAGCTCTATCGCGACCTGCAGGCGCTGGCCAGCCGCGAACATGCCGATCTGACGGTATTGCTGGAACGCCTTATCAAAGCGCCACAAAATCGGTCTGAGCAGCTAGCGACGAACTCGTCATCCGCGCCAGCAAGTTTGACTGAGCATCAAGGTGGGGCAGCCGCCGGCGATCCGAATATGCTGGTAGGGCTTAGCCGCAACGCCCTGATGGCACTGGCTAGCGGGGTGCTGGCGTCTGCTGGCCAGGCCCGGCTGACGAACTTGCTGGAACGCAACCGGCTGGCCACGCTGACAGTTGTCGAAGAACGTGAACTCGACACACTGGTGGAAGAGGTCGATCAGATGAATCTGATCAAGGCCCGCGCACTCTACACTTTGCAGAAGTTGGATGAAATTGCCGGACCTGCCACATGAGTCCCTCAATCTCGACCAGCCTGCGCGCATGGGTGCAGCAGCGCGACGCAGGTTGCTGCGCCTATTGTCATTCGCTGGAGAAACTGAGCATCACCCCTTTTGAGGTTGATCACATCGTTGCTCTTCATAATGGCGGACGGACTGAACAGGACAATCTCTGTCTTTGTTGCCCGGCGTGTAACCGTTTCAAAGGTGCGCGCCGGACGGCTGTAGATCCCGAAACTGGCGAGGAGACGCGGCTTTTCCACCCGCGGCTTCAGACGTGGTCTGACCACTTTCGATTCACCGATGCAGGAGATGTTCTGATCGGGCTGACACCAACCGGTCGGGCAACGATTGGCGCCTTACAAATGAATCGCGCTGCGCTGGTGGATCTGCGCCGCATTTGGAAGTTGCTTGGCGTTTTTCTGTAGACTTCAGCTCACGCATTTGTGAATGCATGAGCTGGCTCTGGCCCCTCTACACGAGTCTGCTCCATAGGTTGATTCTGGCTCTTTGTCTGGGAAAACTACTGCTTCGGCTTCCTCACAGGATATGACTTCTTATCCGACACTACATTACGGGATACAAAGAAGGCGGGGGCCGTAATAGCCACAAACCTACAGCGGGAGGCATCAAGTACGCGTGTACGTAACCAGGGATCGAGATCTTCCACTCCGATACAAGTAGTGATAACCGTTGGGAGCATCGCAGTATAACGGAAGTTAAGTAGCTGGAATAGCTTCTCGCGCGCCCATGGTGTGGCGCTTTCAATGCCCAGGTCATCCAATATGAGCATCGGTGCGCGCTTGATTTCATCGAACCGTCGGTCCAGTGAGACATTGGATTGAGGGCTGAACGAAGCTCGCAGATGGTCGAGCAAATCGGGGACCACTACAAACACGACATCAGCGCGTGTCTGGTCGACGAACTCGTTGGCGATAGCCGCAGCTAGGTGCGTCTTGCCGCAGCCGTTTTCACCGGCCAGCACAAGCCATCCCTGCGTATCGATAACGAACCGCTGGCACAGCGATACTACTTTTCGGAGTTCGTTGCGCTTATCTACCGACATGTCAGAGCGCCCGGCATTAAAGGTAGCGAAGGTTTGATTGCGATGTAACGCAAGCGAACTCAGTTCGGTCTGTTGCTCCGGACGAAAATCAGGTGCCAAGATCTGACGATGGATTACCAGATCCTGATCCTGGAGGCGGCTACGCAGCCGCGGATCCAGATCGTCAAGCCGCTGATTGGTGGTGATCACCGTGGGCAGTTGTGCGTTGTAACGATGGTTGAGCAATTGAAAGAGCTTTTCTTGCGCCCAGGGTGTGCTGCTGTGCGCCCCGAGGTCGTCCAGGATCAGCAGCGGTGCATTGCGCAGTTGCTCGAAAAGATCGTCGTAACTGGTTTCGGCCTCCGGCGCAAAGGTACCGCGCAGGTGGTCAAGCAGGTCGGGGACGATGGCGAAAACCACTGGTGCGCCCAGTTCCAACTGCGCATTGGCGATCGCGGCGGCCAGGTGCGTTTTGCCGCAGCCATAGGTACCGGTCAGCAGTAGCCAGCCTTCAGGATGCTCAGCATACATGCGACAAGTCTCAAAGGCCATTCGCAAACTCTTTGCCTTCTCGGCGGAAAGCATGGCTGGCTCTGGCGTGAAGCTGGCAAACGTGAGTCGCTGCATCACTTCTAGATTACCGATCGACTGCAGCGACCGCATGCGGCGCGCGCTGCGCTCCTGCTGGCGACAGGAGCACGGGACAGCGCGCCCGAAGTCGGGATGGCCGGGCGGCAGGTCAGGCACCACATAGCCGGTGCCGCTGCAATAGGGACAAACGTCGTCCTGTGTACTGCCGGACAGACTCTGGCGCGGGTCTGTGCGGACAGGTGGGCGTTTACGCCCTGGGCGCGATGTGTCAGCCGATGATGATGTCGGAGTATTCATCGGGGATGTACTTTCGTCGCCGCTCGGCTTCAGTATCTCGTTCAGCGTTTTCATGGTGTCCGTCGTCCTTGCCATCCGTCTCCCACCGCTTGAGGATGGCCGCAATGTAGCGCAGCGAACGCTTGTTGGCGGCCACGGCAATGGTGAATGCCTCGTCGATCCAGTCGGGGGGATAGCTCTTTTCCATGTCGCGCAACTGGTCGGCGATCAGCGGCGTCAGCAGCCCCACGTTCTGTTCGTAGAGAATGAACACGTTGGGGCGATCCACCTTGAGCCGCGCTTCGGCGGGGATGGCCGCCTGCAGCGGGCCGGCCTGCCCCTGGCGAATCAGCGCAAGCGTCTGCCGCCCTTTGACCGTGTTGATGAAGTACCAATCTTCGATCAGCGGCGCCTTGCTGCCCGGCTTGCTGTTCGCCCCATTGCTCTCGATTTCCAGCTTCAGCAGCGTGTTGCGAGCGACCGCGCGCTCCAACGCGTCGGCCAGCGCCTGCTGTGGCGTGCGCAGGTCGCTGTCCAGGTTGAGGCTGCGCAGGAGCAGTTCGTCTTGGCGCAAATCGGCCCCGCGCAGATACTTGAGCGCCGTGTCCTGCTCGTTGAGCAGCCAGAAGCAGTGCAGCGTCAGTTTCAGCTCCGCCAGGTCGTCGATCTGCGGTAGCAGGTCGGTGAAGAAGAAATCCGGCACCACCACGGGTTTCATCTTCGTATCGGGAAAGCCGATAAAGCCAGTTTGTTTGCGCGCCATGATGGTCAATAGTCCAGGTCTGTCCGCTGCATGTCCAGGTCACGGAACTGGGTCAGGTCTTTCCGGAAAAAGAGACTCGCCTGGCCGGTGGCGCCGTGGCGGTGCTTGGCCACCAGCACCTCGGCAATGTTGCGTTTGTCCGAGTCTTCGATGTAGTAGTCCTCGCGGTAAATGAAGAGGACAACGTCCGCGTCTTGCTCTATACTGCCACTTTCGCGCAGGTCGGAGAGCATCGGGCGCTTGTCCGAGCGGCTCTCCACGGCGCGGCTGAGCTGGCTGAGCGCAATGACCGGCACGTTGAGTTCGCGCGCCAGCGCCTTGAGCGAGCGGCTGATGTAGCTGATCTCCTGCTGGCGGTTCTCGCCGCCGCGCCCGCCGCCCTGTCCCGACATCAACTGCATGTAGTCGATCAGCACCAGGTCCAGCCCATGCTCCGAGTAGAGGCGGCGGCACTTGGTGCGGATCTCGTTGACCGCCGCAGCGGGCGTGTCGTCGATGAAGACCGAGGTGTTGGCCAACAGGTTGGCCGCAAAGAGCAGCTTCTCCCATTCATCTTCGTAGACCTGGCCCAGACGCAGGCGGTGGCTGTCGATGCCGGTTTCCATCGACAAGAGGCGCTGCGCCAACTGGTCGCCGCTCATCTCCAGGCTGAAGACGGCGACGCGCGCCTGATAGCGTTTGGCAGCGTTGAGTGCGACGTTGAGCGCCAGCGAGGTTTTGCCCATAGCCGGGCGAGCGGCCAGGATGATCAGATCGCTCTTCTGCATCCCACCCAGCAGCCGATCCAGGTCGCGGAAGCCGGTGGGCACGCCCATGAGCGTGTCCTGGTTGCGCGTCAGGAAATCGATGCGGTCGACCACCGTGCCCATGATGGCGCGCAGCGGCTGCAGGTCGCGATGGATGCGCGCCTCGCTCACGCCGAAGATCAGCGCTTCGGCGCGGTCGATCACCTCGTCCACATCGCGGCTCTCGTCGTAGGCCAGGGTGGCGATCTCCGTGGCCGCAGTGATCAGCCGGCGCAGCAGCGCGGTGCGCTCGACGATACGCGCGTAGAAATCGACGTTGATCGAGGTGGGTGTGCTGCTCGCCAGCTCCGTGAGATAAGCGGGGCCGCCCACTTCCTGCAACTGGCCGCGGCGCTCCAGTTCATCCTGCACGGTGACAAAGTCGAGCGGCTCGTGGCGCTCGTGGAGCGAGAGCATCACGTCGTAAATCCACGCGTGGCGCTCGCGGAAATAATCCTCGGTGCGCAGGAAATTTGCCACCTTGATGATGGCGTCCGGGTCGATCAGCAGCGAACCCAGCACGGCCCGTTCCGCCTCAAGATTGGCCGGGATATTCTTGGCGGGCGTTTCCAGTTCCATGGTCTCTCAATCTATCAGCGCTACACAGAGGTCACATAGGGGGCATTGAGTTCACATAGAGACAACAGCGAAATTCTCTGCGTTCTCTCTGTAAACTCTGCGCAAACTCAGCGTCCTCTGTGTCCCGCTTGGCAAAAAACGGTCCAAACCAATACGAACGGCGAAGCTGCCTGCTGCAACTTCGCCGTCGAATGCTCCTCTGGTGGAGAAGGCTGGGTCAGTTGCCGAGCAGGCTATCCAGGTCCAGGCCTTCGACAAAATCTTGAAACGCGCCCAGGTCTTCAGTGGCCGTGTCGCCAAATTCCGGCTGGCCGCTTTCTTCGGTGAGACTCATCTCCTGCTCCGGCATCATGCCGGCCTGCTCCATCACCTCTTCGGCGACGTAGATGGGCGCCTGCACGCGCACGGCCAGGGCGATGGCGTCGCTGGGGCGGCTGTCCACTTCGACGGTGTCGCCGTTCACGTCGAGGACGATGCGGGCAAAGTAGGTGTTGCGCTCCAGGCTGCTGATCATGATGTGGATCACCTCGCCGCCCAGGGTCTCGATTACCGAGCGCAGCAGGTCGTGCGTGAGCGGGCGGGGCGCCTCCATCCCTTGCAGTTGCAGCGTGATGGCGTCGGCCTCGAAGGGGCCGATCCAGATAGGCAGAAAGCGTTCGCTGTTCTCTTCCTTCAGCACGACAATGCGATTCTGCGACAACAGACTGACGCGGATGCTGTCAATGTTGACTTCAATCATGGTTCCTCCCCTGCGCTCACGGGGCGTCTGTGCACAGGTTGCACTCGCCGGGCATGAGGCAGTCACCACAGGTGCGGATAAACGGATCAACGGTTTCCCGTCATGGTTGACTGGTTGCGACGCGGATTATAGCACACTCGATCGCGGGCGCAAAGTGATTTACAATCCTGGAAATTTGCTGCAAGGCTGCTTCTTCGCTATACTTGACTTTCGTAATCGGGGCGTAGCGCAGCTTGGTAGCGCGCATCGTTCGGGTCGATGAGGTCGGTGGTTCAAATCCACTCGCCCCGACTGCACTGGGGGATAGTTTAATCGGCAGAACAGCTGACTCTGGATCAGCCAGTTGGGGTTCGAATCCCTGTCCCCCAGCCAAACACGGCAAGAGTGCCCCGGACATCCGGGGCACTCTTATTTGCGGTAGTACCCATTGACACATGAGCCGCCTCAGGCAACTGGATGGGTAAAACAGTGCTATCATCAGCGGATCGAAGCGTAGCTATTGCGTTCAAACAACGCATTCAGAACGTCATCCCGGTGCTGTCGCTCCGTGTCTACGGCTCGCGAGCACGCGGTGATGCAGATGCCGACTCCGATCTCGATGTCTTCATCGAACTGGAAAACATAACACCGAGCCTCCGGCGTCAAATTAGTGAGATTGCCTGGGAAGTTGGCTTGGAAATGAACCGGGTGATCTCGACATTGGTGGCGACGCGTGCGCAATTAGCACATGGGGCGATTGGCGCTAACCCAATCATGCGTCACGTGATGACGGATGGCATATTGTTGTGACCGATGATACTCTGCGCGAATTACTGCTCTTTCGCCTGGAACAGGCGCACGAGAGTCTGCGCGAGGCAGATCTTCTGTGCGCGGCCCAAGCGAATCGCGGCGCGGTAAACCGGGCCTACTATGCCATGTTCTACGCGTTACTTGCGCTGCTGGCAACCAAGCAACTAGGAACGTCGAAGCATAGCGGTGCAATCAGCCTCTTTGATCGAGAATTCATCAAAACCGGTGTTTTCCCACGTGAGTTGTCCAGGTCACTACACTTAGCCTTCGACCAGCGCCAAACCTACGATTATGGTGAAATGGTCGAAACTGAGCCAGAGGCCAGCGGCGACACAATTGCCGGTGCACGCTCCTTCGTCGAGTCAGTGGAAAAATATCTGCGAGAGCAGAGACTACTGTAACCTATGTAACTTAGCTTCGCTTGGCCGAGATACCCGACTTTGACGTAAAATGTTCTGACATAGAGAACAAACATCCATCTGCTCCAACCAAACAGAAAAACTAATCCCATGCCAAACGAACCACTGCTGCTCCAACTGACCCAACTCACCGACAGCTACAGCCTGCGCCAGAAGCGCGCCAATGCCGTGCAGGCAGCCTTCAAACTCACCAGCGACGCGCTGACCAAGACCCAGCGCGCGCTGCGCGACTACGCTGAACATGACACCACCGTCGACGTCCAGGCTGCACAGGAGGCATTTGCCCGCGTGCGGGTCAAGGAGGAAGGCGTCGACCCGCTGGCCGCCGACCTGCGCCGCGTGCTCAAGAACCTGGCCGCGCTGATCGCCGCGCTCAAGGAGAGCGCCACCGCCCTGCGCGCCGAGCCGGTGGACGTGGTGCGGCTGGACAAGGCGCTGACCGCGCTCCAGGCGAGCAAGGAACCTGCCGTGGCCGAGGTCATCCCGCAACTGCAGGGCGAACTCGACCTGGCGCAGCGCGCGCTGGGCGACGAGTTCGGCCAGAAGCTGCGCACGGCGCTGGCCGCCCTGGGCGTGAGCATCGGCGGGCGCCCGCCCAAGTTCGAGATCGGGCGCTTCGAGCTGGACGCCAACTTCGCCAAGCGCGCGGCGGTGCTGCGCTATGGCAAGGACAGCGTCGCGCCGCATGTTTCGCTCACGGTGGAGGCGGCGGTCAAGGCGTACCAGGCGGCGGCGAAGGCGATCCAGGGGCGAAAGGTCGACGGCGCCGAGTGGATGGCGCAGCTTTACGACGCTTACCAGAACGTGCGCCGCAAACGCGAGAT
>JAPKMV010000989.1 GCA_026645635.1 Caldilineaceae bacterium | reverse complement strand
CGCGCTGCTGTTGGCCGCCGGAGAGCGCCGTGGGCAGCTTGTCGGCCTGCTCGACCATGTCCACCTGACCGAGGAGATGCAGTGCGCGCTGGCGCCGTTCGCGCGGCGTGTACATGCTGCAAAAATCCATGGGCAGCATCACGTTTTCGATGACCGTCAGCGTCGGCAGCAGTTGGAAGAATTGGAAGACGACGCCGATGTTGCGCCCGCGCCAGCCGGCGATCTGCCCCTCGCGCAGTTGGTGCACCGCCGCGCCGGCCACGAAGACCTCGCCGCGCGTCGGCCGGTCGATGCCGGTGATCATGTTGCTCAGCGTCGACTTGCCGCTGCCCGACTTGCCGATCACCGCCACGAATTCGCCCGGCTCGATCTGGAGATCGACACCCTTGAGCGCCTGGAACTCGCCGGCCTGTGTCGCATAGCTTTTCACCACGTTGCGCAAGTCAATCAGCGCCGTCGAACTGACCTGCTGTTCAGCCCGCTGCGCTCTGTTGTTCTTCGACCGTAGTCCAAACACAGTTTCCGCTCCCTCGTCCGTTGCTCTATATTGACAAAATATGTGCAAAATATGTTCAATCCGATAAGATAGCGTATCGCCACCCAATTTTTGGTGAGTCTCATTACAAACTGACCCTCTTCCCTCCCATTCCGCGTTCTGCATTCTGCGTTCTGCATTCCCCATTCCCACCTGGGGACACTGTGGGGAATCCTCCCCATGCCGACCCCATGCCTGGCGGAAAGATAGTGTTGGGGTTGGGGTTATCTGCGGATGTGCGCGCCGCGTTGCGCATGGTAGGCTGGACACAGCAAAACGTGTCGTTCCACAGCGCACAACGCAGCAAAGCGGGCGCTGATTATGAAAAAAGGAGACCAAAATGACACTCCCAGAATTCACCCTGATCGCATCGTTTCTTGGCGGCATGGCGCTCGTTCGCTTTGGCCTGCCTGTCGTGTTGACCTGGCTGGTCGGCCGCGCCGCCGACGGCATCGAACATCTTCCGTCCTGATCGGCGCCACGCCGCACAAGCAAAGGAGGCGAGACGCTTATGTTGACTCGCATGAAGACTCAAACCACATTGTTCGCAGCAGTGCGCAGTGCGCTCATCGTGAGTTGCGCTGCGCTCTGTTTGCTGCTGTTGACCGCGACCGGCGCCAGCGCCCAGGCCATCGTGCAGGACACCATGCCGGAGAACGAGGCCGGGTGCGGCTGCCACTCCCTGGAGCTAGAAACCTGGGAGATGTCGCCCCATGCCGCGCTGCTGGAAAATGGCGAACCGGTCGCCGCGTGTGAAACCTGTCACGGCGCCTATGTGCGCGGCCATCCCGACGCGGGCATGATTGCCCTGGACACCGATTCCTCGGTCTGCACCGACTGTCATGAGGGCACCGCAGAGCAGTGGGCGGGCACCATCCACGCGGAGGCGGGCGTACAGTGCATCGGCTGCCATGTTGCCCATTCGCAGAATCTGCGGCTGGATGACCAGCAGCTCTGCCGCTCCTGCCACCATGAGGCGCTGGACGATCCGCTGCACACTGCCCACTGGCTGGCGGATGCGGCCTGCACGAGCTGCCACTTGTCGGAAGCGCAGCCTGTAGCCAACGCTGCGCTGGCCAGCACCGATCCATCTATGGGCTTCATGACCACACCGGTGCACGACTTCGTGACGGTGTCGGCCACCAAGTGCCTGGACTGCCACCGCGAGCAGGTGACGACCGGCCAACCGGCCAATGCCAGCTTCACGACCCAGCAGGCGCTGCTCACCACCGCGGCCGAGGCGCCGATCTTGCGCACGAAGCTGGAGGCCGCGCACAGCAATGAGCGCACCCTGGCCCTGCTCAGCCCGCTCACCCTGGGCTTTGGCATGAGCCTGGGCGGTCTGCTCGGCATCGCCTTTGTGCTCGTCATCGTGCGCATGAACCGCAAGGATGGTGGCGCATGAACCGCAATGCAAAGACCACCGCCACC
>JAPKMV010000988.1 GCA_026645635.1 Caldilineaceae bacterium | reverse complement strand
CCAGGCCGCCGCCGCGCACCTGCTCGACCCAGACAACCAGACGCCGGGCGACGCCGCCGTCGTGCTCCTGCTCAAGCGCGCCGCCGACGCCCGCCGCGACGGCGACGCCATCCTGGCAGAATTAACAATTAACAATCAACCATTGACAATTGACAATTCTCGAATACTCCCTTCGCTGCGCGCCTCCTTCGGCCACGCCCACGCCGCCGCCGGTCTGCTGGACGTGGCAGTGGGCGCATTTTGCCTGCACGAACGGGTGTGCCTCGCCGCCAGTGCGGACGGCTCGCTCCAGCCCGCCGAACCCTGGCTGGCCGCAGCGCCGCGCGCAGTCCGCGTGCAGGTCGATGCACTGGGCGGACAGTCAAGCACGATGATTCTGCGCGCGGGTGACGCAAACGAAAACAGCCGCACGCAAAGGCGCAAAGACGCAAAGGGCGCCAATGGGGCCATTCACGTCTTTTCGGGGGTAAATGCGGCGGAGGTTATGCAGGCGCTGGAGCGCGGCGAAGAATCTACTGTTGGCCCGGCGCGGCTGGTGATGGTCGTGACGGGGGACGTTACGTTCGAGAGCCAGCGCGACCTTGCCCGCGCGGCGCTGGCGCGCATTGTCGCTGCTGCGCCCCTCGCTGACGCTTCAGGTTCGGAACTAGCCGCCCCTCGCCCCTCGCCCCTCGCCAAAGGCATCTACTACGCGCCTGCGCCCATGCCGGGGGAAGTTGGCTTTGTCTTTACGCCTGCCGCGGCTGCCTATCAGGGCATGGGGCGCGAGTTGCTCTTTGCCTTGCCCGACCTGGGCGACCAGGTGGTCGGCAAGTTCCCCTGTCTGGCGCGCACGCAGGATTGGCTGGCGACGACGCCGCGCCCCGCGGCCAGCGATCCGTTCCAGGTGCTGCAGGGCTGCGCGCTGCTGTCGCAACTGCACGCCACGTTGACGCAGGAGTGGCTGGGCATCCGACCGGATGCCGTGCTTGGTGTGTCGTCGGGCGAGACGAACTCGATGTTTGCCACCGGCGCCTGGCAGGACATGGACGCCATGTTCGCCGAAATCGACGCGTCGGGCATGTACACGCGCGAGATTGCCGGCGAATACGCGGCGGCGCGGCGGGCGTGGGCGGATCGCAACCCCGGCCCGATCCAGTGGAGTGGCTGGCGTGTGTTGGCGCCCGTGGCCGAGGTCGAAGCCGCGCTGCAAGGGGAAGAGTTCGCCTGCTTGACCATGATCAACGCACCCGCCGACTGTTTGGTGGCGGGTCAGGCGGACGCTTGCCGGCGCGTGGCGGAGAAGATCGGGCTGAGCCGCTGCGTGGAAAACCCTGCTGAGATCATCGCCCACCACCCGGCGGTGAAAAGTTGGGAGGCGGAGTGGCGCACCATCCATCATCGGAAGACGCAGCCTGTGCCCGGCGTGCGCTTCTACTCCAACGCGCGCGGCGGCGCCTACACACCCGACCGCGAGTCGGTGGCTGACGCCCTGACCGACCAGGCGACCGGTGGCGTGGATTTCCGGCGCGTGGTCGAAGCGGCGTGGCGCGACGGCGTGCGCATCTTCGTCGAGCATGGGCCGCGCAACGTGTGCAGCGGCTGGATTCGCAGCATCCTGGGCGAGCGCGAGCATCTGGTCGTGGCTTTGGACCGACCGCAGAATGGGGTCGATCAACTGCTGGACGCCGTGGCGCAGCTTGTTGCGGCCGGCGTCGCCGTGGATTATCACGTGTTGAATGACGTGCGCGTCCTCTCTCTCCCTGCCCACTATCCGCCGGTGGTCTTGCCGCCGCTCACGCAGACCTCTGCGCCAGCCGTGGCCGCGCCGCTTGCTGCGTTGAAAGAAACGAAGGCCATGTCATCCGACTATCAAGTGATGCAACCGCCGCCGCTGCTGCCGCTGGTGCTGGCAATGCCAGCAAATGGACGCTCTCACACTCCACAGCCGATTGCGGCCCAGGTTGCGACTGTGCCTGCCACGCCAA
>JAPKMV010000987.1 GCA_026645635.1 Caldilineaceae bacterium | reverse complement strand
TAGCCTGTGGTCAGACTGCCATCCTTGAGACCTGCGTCGATCTCTGCCAGCTTGTCCTTGACTTCCTGGGGAATCTTATCCTCGAAATCATGGAACGGAGCCAGACCGGCGCCGCCAAAGAAGTTGCCGCTGGTCATGGTGCCGTCGGCGCCATACATGCCGATCAGTTCCGCCACGCTCGGCGTGATCAACTTCATGGCGCTGGAGATCAGACAGGGGTGTGCAGCAGGCAGCGTCTCCCACTGGTCGGTGTCCACGCCGATGCAGAAGAGATCCGTGCCGGCGCCCGCCGCCGCAGCGACTTCCTGCAGCGCGCCATTGCCGGTCGAACCGCCCGCACCGAAGATCACGTCCGCGCCCTGATCCAACGCCTGCTTGGCGGTGGCTGCGCCCCACTCGGGGTCGGTGAACGCCTGCGAGATCTCGCCGGGGTGATAGGTGGCGATCAGGTTGATGTCCGGGTTGATATACTTGGCGCCCAGTTCATAGCCTTCCTTGAAAGCAACCACGGGCGGCACCAGGTCTGTGCCCAACACGGCGCCGATGGTGCCGGTCTTGCTCATCTGCGCAGCCAGCGCACCGGCCAGGAAGCCCGACTTGTCTTCGTTGAAGACCAGACCGGTCAGGTTTGGCAGCGCTTCGCCCTGGAACTGGTCGATCCCGATGAAATAGACTTCGGGATTGGCCTTGGCAGCCGTCGTCGTGGCTTCGCCCAGGGCAAAGCCCACGGTTACGACGACGTTGTAGCCGTTGTCGATGAACTGCTGGATGTTGTCGGCGTAATCCTTGGCGTCCTGGGTCTCGATGTAAATGAAGTCAACATCTTCCGTCAAACCCAGCGCGGCGCCGGCCTGCCGGACGCCTTCCCAGGCGGACTGGTTGAAGCTGCGATCATTGACGCGACCCACGTCCGTCACCAGGCCGATCTTGATCCCCGCTGCCGCCGGTTCGGCCGCCTCTTCACCCGTTGCCGGCGCCGCTGGGGCCGCCGGAACCGCAGTGGGTGCACAGGCGGAGATCAGCATGGTCAACGCCAACAGCGCCGCCACGATACCGTACCATCGTTTCGTGTACATAGCTTGTGAGCCTCCTCAGGCAAATATGAAAATGCTTGAAACAACTTGACCGAATTCAAAGGAACTTGTTCGGAGTCGAACTACTCTAGCCAGCGTGCCTAACGTTGCCAACGCGTCTACTGTCTGTTCGTAGCCTGAATTATACTGCAATGGTGGCTGAAGGCACAAAGGGAAAATAAATGGCAATTGCTGATTCTCAATTGCCGGTGAGATTGCAGGAGCGGGATATGACAGAGAGAGCACTGCTGGTCGGCATCGACGTGGGTGGCACCTTCACCGATTTTGTCGTCTGGCAAGATGGCGCGCTGCGCGTGCACAAAGTAGCCACCACGCCCGACGACCAGAGTCGCGCCATCGCACAAGGTCTTGTCGAACTCGGCTTGCTTGCCCCACAGCATGTGCCCCTCGCCCCTCGCCCCTCCCTCCACCTCGTCCACGGCATGACCGTCGCCACCAACGCCCTGCTCGAACGCCGGGGCGCCCGCACCGCGCTGTTGACTACCGCGGGCTTCGCTGACATGCTGGTCATCGGCCGCCAGAATCGCCCCCATCTCTACCGGCTGCACCAGGTGCGTCCGCCCGTTCTCGTTGCGACGGAGTTGCGCCTGGAAGTGGACGAACGGATCGACGCCAGCGGCGCCGTGCTCCATCCACTGGATGCAGCCGCTTTGCCCGCCATCGCTGCGCAACTGCAAGCGGCCGGCGCGGAGAGCCTGGCCATCGTTTTCCTTCACGCCTACCGCAACCCTGCACATGAACGACAGGCTGCGGCGTTGCTGCGCCACCTCCTGCCTGACCTGCCCATCACCCTGAGCAGTGAGGTGCTGCCCGAATACCGCGAATACGAACGCACCGCGACCACGGTGATCAACGCCTATGTCCAGCCCTTGATCGC
>JAPKMV010000986.1 GCA_026645635.1 Caldilineaceae bacterium | reverse complement strand
AACTACCGAGCAGCTGTGCCTTCTGCGCCGCGAATTCTTCTTCGGTCAGCAGCCCCTGGGCCTTGAGCGCGCCCAGGCGTTCGAGTTGCGTGATCACATCGTCTTGGGGCGCCGCCTGCGGCGGCGGGGCCGCCACATACACCACCTCAGGCTCTGGTGCAGCCTGTGGCGGCGGGGCCTGCTGAGCATACGCGGCATTGGTCGCGCTGGCATACGCCTGCGCGTTCTTGTCCGCCTGCCGGCGGTTGACGGCGTTGCGGGTGGCGGTGGCGGTGCCGACTACGGCCGCAGTGCGGGCCATTCCTCGCAGTAATCCTGGCATTTCAGATCTCCTTTACTTAATTGACCGCAAGTGCGGCAAAGGCTTCGTCGACGATCGGCGCCGGCACCCGGAAGTTCATCGCCATCTCCACGCCGGCATCGTTCAGCGCATTGACCAGGTCGATGGCCCAGACGTGCTCGATGGCCAATGCCACCACAGCCGACCCCGGCACCATGCCCTCGATCAGCGTGCCGGCGTCCTCGGCGTCGAAGAGGCCATGCGTGCCAGCCGCGAGGAAACCCACGGCTGCCTTCTCTTCAGCAGGCAGGTCTTCGAGGTCGAGGCCCCACGCCCGCCCCGCTTCATCCTTCAACAGAATCATGGCGTCCAGCACGCGGATCGTGCCGGCCGCAGTCTGCCGCTTGAGTTCTGCAAATACACTGCCATCGAAGCGCGGTGTACCCGCAGCCAAGACCACCACATCGACAGGTCCACGTTTGATCATTTGAGAGCTCCTCCTGAATAAAAGTTGTTAGACTGGTTCGGCGATAAGAAGTCTCACGCAAAGGCGCAAAGACGCCAGGAGAAAAAACCTTTGCGACTTTGCGTCTTTGCGTGACATAATCATGCGCCATTCCGCGATCTTGCGCTCACCGACCTCCGCCCGTCACGGTGCATCGCTGGCAGGGAAACCTTCTGGGCGATGCGGATCGAACTTGATGCACGCCACGGACAGAAGCGGCAGACCCAGATCGTAGAGCAAGCTCAGCGCGCCAGCCAGTGCGGCCTGATCCTGGAATTCGCCGGTGACTACCGTGATTGGTGAGCCGTCGGGCTGGCGCTGCACCCGAATGCTGGCGCCGTCTATGTCGTCAGACCACCGTGCGTCCAGACTGCCCTGCAGCCGTATCTCGTATGTGGCGGCAGCATCAACGGTAAGCCTTTGAGTGGTAGGCATTGAGTACCATTCCCTGGCGGTTGCGGTGAACGGAGGCGGCTAGGCTTGAAAGCCCGGCTGCTGGATTGCTATTTGAGCGTAACCCAGATATCAGAGAAAGGGGAGGATAAATAGTATGCAGAAAAAGTGTATTTCTTCGGACGAGGTGGTGGCAGAGGCCGGCGAAGGCCAAATCGAAGTAGAACTACTGGGCAGGTTATCGTGGCGCGGGCAGCAAGCCCAAGGCCATTGCCGCAGCAACCGCTTCTCTCCGGTTGTTTACGCCCAGTTTCTGGTAAATGTTCGCCGTGTGGCGCTTGGCTGTCCGTTCGGAGATGATCAGCCGCTGCGCGATCTCTTTGTCGCTCAGCCGCTGGGCCAGGAGCGCCATGACCTCGAGTTCGCGGTTGGTCAACGGCTCGACCAGAGCTGGTTGGGTTGTTGACCGGCGCAGCGGTGAGGGCGCTGAAGCAGCAGTCGCTGACCAGGTGGGAAAAGCATCCAGGATCTGTCGGATGTAGTCCTCGGCAGCGCTGCGTCTGGCCAGCCGCTCCAGCAGTTCGGCCATCGCCGGCCCCAGATCCACGAAAACCCGGATGAAGCCGCCGGGCTGGGCCAGCCGCACTGCTTGTTCGAGCGTCTGCAGTGCAGCCGGTGCATCGCCCTCCCCTGCAGCGCACAAGGCCCGAAGCGCCAGGACGTCAATCATGTAGCGCGTATTGTGGGTTGCGGCGACAAATGCCTCCACGCGGGTGAGTGCTGCGGCCGCCTGT
>JAPKMV010000985.1 GCA_026645635.1 Caldilineaceae bacterium | reverse complement strand
CCGGAGCGCCAGCCCCTTGTGGCGGCCGTCGAGCTGGCGCAGCGCAGTGAAGAGATGGGCGCGCGCCAGAGCATTGGCCGCATCGCCCTTCGCCGTCCTGTGCAGGTCATGGTGACGCACCAGGTCCGAGATCGCGTCGATCAGCCTGGCGAGCAGCTCATGTTGCATGGCGTCCATTCTCCTGTTCCTCTTTGTGCGCGCCCCAGTCTGCTCCATCGGGCGCAAATTCCATCCGCGTCAATCCGCCGCATCCGCCAAATCCGCGGTCTATTCCCCACCTTTGCTACCGGCGGGCGCGGTGCCGGCCACCGCGTCACCGATGGCGTCGCCGATCAGGTTGATCGCCAGCACCGTGAGAAAGATACCCAGGCCGGGGAAGACCGTCAGCCACCACGCCTGGCGGATAAACTTTTGCCCGGCATTGAGCATCGCGCCCCACTCCGGCGTCGGCGGCTGCGCGCCCAGCCCCAGAAAGCTCAGCGCCGCGCCGGCCAGGATCGCCGCGCCGATGCCCACGGTGAGGAGCACCAGCAGCGTGCGCAGCGCGTTGGGCAGGATGTGGCGCAGCAGAATCTGACCATCCCTCACGCCGATGGCGCGCGCCGCTTCCACGTACCCCATCTCCCGAATCGCCAGCACGTTGCCGCGCGTCAGCCGCATAAACGAGGGAATGAAGGCGATGCCGATGGCCAGCATGGCGTTGGTGATGCCCGGCCCCAGCACGGCGATGATCGCCAGCGCCAGCAGAATGTCCGGGAACGAGAGCAGCACGTCGGTGAGCCAGGAACTGCCCGCATCCAGCCAGCCGCCGTAGTAGCCCGCAAAGAGGCCAATGGTGACGCCCACGGTCGCGCCCAGGGCGATGGCGATCAGCCCGACGCGCAAGGAGAGCTGGCCGCCGTAGAGAAAGCGGGCAAAGACATCGCGGCCGATGTTGTCGGTGCCCATCGGGTGCGCCCAACTGGGCGGTTGCAAGGTGTTGGTTGGGTCGATGGCGTTGGGATCATAGCTGGTCAACAGTGGCGCGGCCAGGCTGGCGGCGACCAGGAGCAGCAGGATCACCGTGCCAAACTGCGCGCCGCGGTTGCGGAAGGTGCGCCGGAAGATGCGCACGCCGGGTGATTCGCTGCGCCGCGCCAGGTGGGCGGGCGCCGGTGCGTTGGCGGTTGCCCCGGTCCTTGCAGTGGTCGTTGCGCTCATTTCAGGCGGATCTTCGGGTTGAGGAAGGCATAGGTGACGTCAGTGACTGTGTTGATCGCCACATAGATCACGGCGACCACCAGCACGACGCCCTGCACCATCGGATAGTCGCGGTTGTTGATGGCATCCACCGCCAGCCGCCCAATGCCCTGGCGGGCAAACATCGTCTCGACGATGGCCGAGCCGCCGAGGAGATAGGCCATCTGCAGGCCAACGAAGGTGACGATGGGGATGAGCGCGTTGCGCATGGCATGGCTGAGCACGACCCGCGGCTCGTGCAGCCCCTTGGCGCGCGCCACGGTGACGTACTCCTTGCCGAGCACATCCAACATGCTGGCTCGCACCATGCGCGCGATGATGGCGGCCTCCGGCAGCGCCAGCGTCAGCGCGGGCAGGAAGAGATTGGCGAAGTCATTGCCGCTGGAGATGCTGGGGAACCATTTGAGCTGCACCGAGAAGAGCATAATCAGCAGCAGCCCCAGCCAGAAAGTGGGCACGGACATGCCGCTCACCGAGATGGCCATGAGCGTGGTGTCGAGCCAGGAGCCTTGCCGCAGCGCGGCGGTTATCCCCAGGGCAAAGCCGAGCACCAGCGCGATCGAGAGCGCAGCCATTGCCAGGGCTACGGTGCTGGGCAGTTGCTCCAGGATGGCAGTGGACACGGGTACGTAGTTGCGGATCGACTCGCCCAGATCGCCGCGCAGCGCGTCGCCCAGGTAGCGGGCATACTGCACAGGGATCGGATCGTCCAGCCCCAGTTGGGCGCGCAGCT
>JAPKMV010000984.1 GCA_026645635.1 Caldilineaceae bacterium | reverse complement strand
CAAACCAGAACCACGCCCCATCGAGCAGGTTCACCGCGAAGTTCCAGCGATAGTTCTTGTCGGCTTCGGCGGCGATGGCAGCATCGTCGCGCGGGGGCACCGGCTTGTCCACCTCAAGCAGCCAGCGCAGCCAGCCATAACGGCGCGACGGCGCCGACGAAATTGCAGCCATAATGGCAAAATCCCCCTGATGAAAGAGCAGTTGACAATTGTCAATTGACAATTGTTAATGGTCAATGGTTGACGACAGCGCCCCTCGCCCCTTCTCCTACGCCGCGTCCGGCAATGCCTGATGGTGGCCGCTGGCGATGGGTTGGCTGTCCAGCGCCGCCGCGTCGATGTCGCAGAAACCGTAGGCAAAATCGAGGAAGCTCGCCACGTCGGCGAAGTTGGACGCCACACCCAGCGAGACGCGCATCGTGCTTGGCGTCTTGCCCGTGCTGCGGCGGATGGTCTCGTAGAATTCGGCGAAGAGCACCGGGCCACCCTGATGCCCGACGAAGCACTGCGCCATCTCCTCGCGGCGTAGGTCATGCGCCACCTCGCCGTCGCCGGGGTTGCAAAAGCAGCCGGTGCGCAAGGAGATGCCCGATGCGCCGGCCAGCAATTCCAGGCGGCGCACATCGTAGGGCTGGCCCGTGGGGTCGAGCAGATAAAAAGCGATGGTCGCGCCGCGGTCGTCCATTGTCTGGGGGCCGAAGATGTGCGCCAGCGGCGCGCCGTTGCTGTGACGCAGCGCCTGCAGCTCGCGCAGCAGCCAGCCGGCGAGACAGTGCACCCGCGCGTGGATCGTGTCGACGCCCACGCGCGTGATGTGACGCAGGCCGATCTCCACGGCAGGCAGGTTGAGGTAGTTGACCGTGCCGTCCTCGAACCCTGCGGCGCCGGGCAGCAGATAGTGCCACCCCTCGCCCTGCACCGATGCGATGGCGATCGTCCCGCCGGCAAACCAGGGGCGCTGCAGCTTCGCCAGCGTGCGCCGCCGCGCCAGCAGACAGCCGACGCCGGTGGGATAGCCGAAGATCTTGTAGAAGGAAAGCGGGACAAAGTCAGGCTGGATCGCGGCCAGGTCAAGCCGGTTGGTGGGCGCAAAGGCCGCAGCGTCGAGCAGTACATCCCACCCCCGCGCCTGCGCGTCCGCCACCCACGCCAGCGGATGCTGCACGCCGCTGAAATTGGACTGCGCCGGGAAAGCCAGCAGGTTGTGCGCTGCCGGGTCGGCCTCGGCCAGGTGGGCGGCGAAGAGCGCAGGATCGACGCGCAGGTCGCTGCCGCGCACCGGGATGTAGCGCACCGTTGCGCCGCCGCGGCGGGCATATTCGCGGATGCCGTTGACGGAGTTGTGGTTGTCGAAGGTAAGGGCGTAGCGTCCGCCCGGCTGGAACGGATAGGCTTCACCCACCAGTTTCAGTGCGCCGCTGGCATTCTGCGTGAAGATGGCGGTGTACTCCGCCGGGTCGGCGTTGAAGAAGGCCAGCACCGCGGCGCGCGCCTGTTCCACCAACTCGGTCATGGCCAGCGACGTGGGGTTGTTCGAGTGCGGGTTGCCGTAGACGCCATCGTTCAGCAGCGCCAGGTGGTCGCGCAGTTGCGACGCGGCGTACTGGCCGCCGCCAGTGTAGTCGAGATAGACGTGTCCCAGCCGGTCGAGCCGGCCATATTCCGCCGCGCGCAGGTCGTCGATCGCCGCAGTCTCGGTATAGGCGGGATACTCCGCCACAAAATCGCTGTACGTATGGCCGGGCGCTGTCGTCCAACCCGCACACTGATCGTTCGCCATGCAGATCTCTCCAGATCTCGTCCTTGCAAAGACTGAAATAGACCGCGGATTTGGCGGATTTGGCAGATTTACGCGGATTCAAATCCGCGAATATCCGCCTAATCCGCGTCATCCGCGGTCTATTCAGCCCCCCATCACCAACCAATTCCCCTCATACCAACGGATGCGGCTGCCCCGTGGATGCCAGCACTGC
>JAPKMV010000983.1 GCA_026645635.1 Caldilineaceae bacterium | reverse complement strand
CGTTCATTTCGCCCAGACCTTTGTAGCGCTGATCGACCTTGACATTGGCGTCGCCCAGTTCGGCGCGCAGTTGCTCCAGCGACTTATCGTCGTAGACATACTCGCTGGCCTTCTTGGCTTTGCCGTTCTCCGTGCGCGTCACCGTCACGCGGTAGAGCGGCGGCTGCGCGATGTAGAGGTGGCCGTTGGCGATGAGCTGCTCCATGTAGCGGTAGAAGAAGGTCAGCAGCAGCGTGCGGATGTGGGCGCCGTCAACGTCGGCGTCGGTGTTGTGTGCGCAGAGGCCACCCAGCCCGCAGATGAAGTTCTCATGCTCGGCCACAGAGAAGTCGTAAACCATGCCGTTGGACGCGGTCACCGGCTCCACGCTGGTGACCTTCAGCCCCACCAGATCTCCGCTGATGGACGTCATGCGCCGCTGCTGCGGATTGGCTGCATGGCCTGCGAGCCAGGTCGTCAATTCCCCGCCGCGCAGGTGGTCGCGCCAGACGGAAGCCAGCTTTTGCAGGTCGGCGCCACTGTTCACGCTCACCGTGTAGACCGTGTGGCGCGTGGTGACCGGTTTGCCGCGCACCAACGCAGCCGACGGTGCTCCAGGTTCGCGCGTGGAGAGCGACGCCACGACCCCCTGAGCCAACAGCAGATACAGCAGGCCATCGGCCAAATCATGCGAGACGGTCGTCCAGGCGATGGTGCGGCCCGAGCATGTGCCGTCGCCCAGGAAGTAGCCGCGCAGGAATGCCAACTGCAAGGCGGGCGTCACATTGTAGAGCAGATCGGGGATGCGCTTGGTGTGGGCATGGACCCCGTCGAAGCCGAAAACCAGGCGGAACGCGGCAGCCACCACGCTGTGCGTTACGCGCAGTTCTCCGGCGCGACCATCCTTGCCCGGGTAATAGGTGGGGCGCACACCGAAGACATCCACAAAGGCCTGGCTCATTTCTTCGACCAGTGCCTCATTGCGCCGCCCGATGGCCAGACGCACACCGCCGCGCTGGCTGCACGTCCCATCGGCCAGGAAGAAGCCCAGCAGGGTCATCAACTGCTCGTTCACCGGCAGGTAGCGATAGATGCCCTGGTCGGCGTAGTGTTCCGGCGCCAGCTTGACACCGTTGAGCCGCGTTGTGTCGTCCGGCTGCAGCTCAGAGAGGCGCAGCCACGGTTTGACCTGGTTGCGCCCGGAGCCGGCGTACTGCGTCTCCCAAAGGTGGTCGAGACGAGACGCACCTACGACGACCTGCGACAACAGCTCCTCTGCTTCCAAGCCCAACACCTGGACGTAGCGCAAGAAGTTGTCCAGCGTGGGGCGGCTCTCGCCCTTTTCCCAGGCATAGAAGGTGACGGGCTGCTTGACGCCCACCGCTGTGCAGACCGCCTGCTGCGAGAGCGCTAGTTCGCGACGCCGCGCAGCCAGACGTTCCCCCACGGCCGCGGGGATCGTGACGCGCTGGCTGACGAATTCAGCATCGCTGGCGTGTTGCGCGCGCACCCGTTCCTGGCGCAGTTGCACCACATCGTCCCCCCAGACGACCAGATCACCCTGAAGCCGGTCGCGTTGGGCCAGCAGTTCCGCCAGCAGGTCGATGCGCGCCGTCGGCGTGTCTTGCATCAGTGGCAGATAGGCGGGCGCAACGATCAGATCGCCCTCGCGCACGGCGTCGCCCCGCTTCAGCGCCACCTTGCCATCCTGCACGGTGAAGACGCTGTGCGAGGCGGTGACGCGCACGCTGCGCCCATAGGTGGTGCGAATCTCATAGAGCGTTTCGTCGATGCCGTGGCGAATGACGCTGCGGATCGGTTTGAACTCGGTGCGGTGCGTGGCCTGGTCGAAACAGAGCACGCCCCAGGCTGTGACATCGTCGCCCGCGGCCAGCCGGGCATCGATGAACGGCCCAATCGCCACGCGCCGGATCACGCCCGCCGGGTCGCGCACAAAGCAAGTCTCGCCGGCGTCCACGCTCATCACCATGATGCGGTG
>JAPKMV010000982.1 GCA_026645635.1 Caldilineaceae bacterium | reverse complement strand
ATCACCGACCTCAACGGCCACGGCAGCGAGGTGGGCGGCGTGGCCGGTGCAGCCAGCAACAACGGCGTCGGCGTGGCCGGTATGTGCTGGAACTGCCAGTTGATGTTCGTCAACGCCATGCAGGCCAACAACGTGGCCAACTATTCGGACGTGGCCGCGGCGGTGCAGTATGCCGCCTCCAACGGCGCCCAGGTGATCAACCTCTCCCTGGGCGGCTACGCCGACTCCGCCGTGCTGCGCGATGCCGTGCGCGAAGCGGCTGTCACCGCGCTCCTGGTGGGCGGCGCGGGCAACGACGACAGCAGCAATCCCTTCTACCCGGCGGCCTATCCCAAAGTGCTGGCCGTGGCCGCCACCGACAACGCCGACCAGAAGGCCATCTTCTCCAACTACGGCGCCTGGGTCGATGTGAGCGCGCCGGGCAAGGAGATCCGCACCACCACCGTGGGCGGCTACGCCACGAGCAGCGGCACCAGCCTGGCCGCACCCTTTGTTTCTGGGCTGGCGGGGCTGATCCGCAGCCAGCATCCGGCGTGGACGCCGGAGCAGGTGCGCTGGCAGATTCTCAACACCGCGGTGAGCATCGACGGGCTGAACCCGACGCGCGCCGGGCAACTGGGCCGCGGGCGCATCGACGCGGGCGCATCGACGCGGGCGCCGCGCTGGGGACGACGCCCCAGGCGCGGGCCGCGGTGGAGAGCTACGCCATCGACGGCCAGGCCAACGCACGCCCGGCGCCGGGGCAGGCATTCCAACTGGTGCCCAACCTGCGCAACCTGTGGCTGCTGGGCCAGAATCTGCAAGGGACGCTCACCAGCAGCGACCCCTATGTGAGCATCACCGGCGCAGCCGGTGCGTTCGGTGACATTGCGCCGGGGCAACTGGGCAGTAACAGCGGCGATCCCTTCGGCGTGACGGTGGCCGGCGGCGCCCCGTATAACCAGCAACTGCAGTTCACCCTGAACCTGAGCGGCGCGGGCGGTTACAGCCTGGCCGTGCCTTTCACCGTGCAGGTGCGCAGCGGGGTGGAGACGCTGGGCAACACGATCTACAGCCAGAATACGACCTGGACGAGCGATAAGACCTACATCCTCAACGGCAGCGTGATCGTCAACACGGGCGTCACGCTGACGATCCAGCCCGGGACAGTGGTCCAAGTGCAACCTGGCAAATTCATCCGTGTGGACGGCACACTGATCGCCCAGGGTGTGCCAGGGCAGCTGATAGTCTTCACGAATGCAACAGAAGGCAGCAACTGGAGCGGGATTCGCTTCACAGCCAGCGCTGTGAATGCTTCGTTCGATGCGGCCGGCAACTATGCTGGCGGCAGCATCCTGCAATATGTGGAGATGCACTACGCGGACATTGGCCTCAGCCTGGCGGGGCGGGCACCCTATATTGCTGACTCGTTTTTCACAGAAAACGCCAAATCGATTCAGACTTGGGCTGACGAAGCAGTGGGCGAGCTTATCAAGATTGAGCGCAACTACTTCAAAGGAGGCAGAGTTGATACGAGTGGCGGTGTGTCACTCATTCAGAATTTGTTCCATCCAGGCAAAGTGGTCACAGATTGCGGAGTGCAATTGCGGGGCGGCTCGCCTTTGCTCTTTCAGAACACATTTGGGGGCACTCCTTGTGGCATCTTTGGAGAAACATCTTATCCACTAATTGTTAGAAACCAACTCGTTGGTGGCGCAATTCAACTGAGTCATATCGACGGCAACTATGGAGAGCCAGCGATCCTGCCATTCCCTTTCCAATCCCCATTGATGGGAGAGATCAGTACGGGTGCAGATCATACCTGCGCCCTACTACAGGGAGGTAGCGTGGAGTGCTGGGGTAAAGGCGGCAGTGGTCAACTTGGCATTGGAGATAGCGAAAACAGCCACACACCACGGACTGTAGTCGATTTAGCCGATCAAGCCACGCAGATTGATGCAGGTGGAGATCGCACCTGCGCTTTGCTGGAGAACGGCGAA
>JAPKMV010000981.1 GCA_026645635.1 Caldilineaceae bacterium | reverse complement strand
TGGATTCACCTACAATCGCGTGATGCAGAAGTGCCGTCTCGTGTGGGACGTGCACTGGAGGCATCTCGATTCATGGGTCGAATCGCGCGGCGGCGATCTAACTCGCCTCTCGCCCCTCGCCCCTCGCAACCAACTTGAAAACGGCAGGCTCGTCTATGAAACGCATGTCCACCAACGAAATCCGCCAGTATTGGCTCGACTATTTCGGCAAGCACGGCCACGCCAATGTGGCCAGCAGCAGCCTGGTGCCGGTCGGCGATCCGACCCTGCTGCTGATCAACGCGGGCATGAACCAGTTCAAGGACCTCTTCCTGGGGCTGGAAAAGCGCGACTACAACCGCGCCGCCACCAGCCAGAAGTGCATGCGCGTCAGCGGCAAACACAACGACCTGGAAAATGTCGGCCCCAGCCCGCGCCACCACACCTTTTTCGAGATGCTGGGCAACTTCTCCTTCGGCGACTACTTCAAGCGCGACGCGATCCGCTTCGCTTGGGATCTGCTGGTGACGCAGCTTGGCCTGCCCGTCGAGCGCCTCTGGTTCACCGTCTACCTGGACGACGACGAGGCCGAGCGCCTCTGGATCGAAACCGGCGCGGACCCGTCGCGCGTCCTGCGCTTTGGCAAGAAAGACAACTGGTGGGCGATGGGCGACACCGGCCCCTGTGGTCCCTGCTCCGAAATCCACTACTACTGGGGCGACCTGGACAAGCAGGTGAGCGACGGCGTCAACAAAGATGACGAGTACCTGGAGATCTGGAACCTGGTCTTCATGCAGTACGACCAGAAGCCCACCGGCGAGCTGGTCCCCCTGCCCAAGCCCAGCGTAGACACCGGCGCCGGTCTGGAACGGCTGGCCAGCATCCTCCAGGGCAAGGACAACAACTACGACACCGACGCCTTCACGCCGATCATGGACTGCATCCAGGAACTGGCGCGCCACAGCGACGCCCAGCGGCAGGAGCATCTCTACCGCTATCGCGCCATTGCCGACCACGCCCGCGCCTGCACCTTCATGATCGGCGACGGCGTGCTGCCGGGCAACGAAGGCCGCGAGTACGTGCTGCGCATGATCCTGCGCCGCGCCGCGCGCTTCGGCAAGATCATCGGCTTCGACCAGCCTTTCCTGGCCAGCATTGCCAGCGTCGTCATCGACGAAATGGGCGGCCACTACACCGACCTGCCGGCGAAGCGCGACTACATCCTCCAGGTCATCACCAACGAAGAGGAACGCTTCCATCGCACGCTGACCAACGGGCTGCGCATCCTGGACGAACTGATGGCGAATTTGCGCGCCGCAGGGCAGACCGTCATCCCCGGCCAGGACGCATTCCATCTGTGGGACACCTTCGGCTTTCCTATCGACCTGACGCGCGACGTGGCACAGGACAACGGTTTCACCATCGATGAGCCGAGCTTCCGCCAACTCCTGGCCGAACAGAAGGAAAAGAGCCGCGCCACCGCCGTCGAGAAGGTCGGGCCGGACGTGGCTGCCTACGGCGCCGAGTTCCAGCGGCTGAAAGATGCGGGCGTCATCGACCGCGACGGTGTGCGCTACCGCATCTACGAGAACCTGGCGGAAACCGAGACCGACGTAGCCGCCATCTTCATTGCCGGCCAGTCCACACCTTCAGCCAATACCGGCGACCAGGTGGAGATTCTGCTGCCGGAGACGGTCTTCTACGCCGAAGCCGGCGGCCAGGTGAACGACACCGGCGAACTCTATTACTGGCCGGCAGACCTGGACGAGCCGGTCTGGGTGGTGAACGTGACCGGGATGCGCCGGGTGCTGCCGGGGATGATCGTCCACGTCGGCGTGGTGACCGCGGGCACGGTGCAGGTGGGCGACCCGGTGGAGGCGACCATCGACACCGACCGGCGCTGGGACATCATGCGCAACCACACGGGCACCCACGTGCTCCATGCCGCGCTGCGCGAGCGGCTGGGCAATCACGTGCATCAGGCCGGTTCCCTGGTGGCGCC
>JAPKMV010000980.1 GCA_026645635.1 Caldilineaceae bacterium | reverse complement strand
CCCCGCCCGCCAGGCCAGTTCCGGCGGCAGCCCCGAGACACCGAGCAGCACCAGGCCAACAGGCACGAGCAGCGCCAACGCCGCGGCCAGCAGATACCAGAAAACCGGCGTCTCCTCCATTGCGACGGTGGGCGTTCCAGTTTGGGCAAGTGCTGACTCGGGAAGGCAGATGAACGCCGCGGCCGTCGCCACGAGGAGCGCGACGCGCCAACGAGCAGAGCGAATGACAATGAGTTGGGCGGTTTTGGCCATGAATTTGCAACCGGGCAATGCGCAGCGAAGACTTCAACCCTATGATTTGTTTGTGTGCGCCATCATACCAGAAGGCATGGGCAATGCCCAAGTTGGGTAAGGGGGAACGGGTGCGCCGATGAATCTGTGGTAGACTGGCGCGTGGAATGAAACCGGTGAACGAGGCATCGACGAAGCCAACAGACAGCATTGCAGCGCGGATGCAGCGGCTGGCGCCGTGGGTTGTCGGCGCGCTCTTTTTTGCGCTCTACGCCGCCACCGCCGCGCCGAGCATTGCCGTGCTCTTCGACGACAGCCTGGAATTCCAACTGGTGCTGCCCACCTTCGGCATCGCCCACCCCACCGGCTACCCGCTTTACACGCTTCTGGGCGGGCTGTGGAATCTGCTCGTGCCGGTGGGCAACTGGGCCTGGCGCGCCAACATCTTCAGCGCATTGGCCGGCGCCGCGACCGTCGCCCTCGTTTTCGTGGTTGCGCGCCGCCTCATCACCCCTCACCCGCTCACCCCCTCACCCGCTCACCTGTTTGCCCCCCTCCTCGCCGCGCTCGCCTTTGGCCTCGGCCCTGTCTGGTGGCAGCAGACGACCCTCGCCGAGGTCTACGCGCTGCACAACCTGATCGTGGCTGCCATTCTGGCGGTGACGCTCAGCCTGGCGGACAAAGCAGGCGGCGCGTTCGACCGGCGCATGGCGCTGCTGATGCTGCTGTTCGGCCTGGGGCTGGCCCACCACCGCACCACGGTGCTGCTCATGCCGGGCGTGGCCGTCTATCTGCTCTGGAGCGCGCCGGGTCTTTGGCGGCCACGGCGCGCCTGGGGACTGTGGGCCGCCGCGCTGCTGACGCCGCTGCTGCTTTACCTTTATCTGCCGCTGCGCGCCGCCGCCGGGGTGAGCGATCTGCATGGCAGCTACACCAACACCTGGACCGGCTTCTGGCAGCACGTCCTCGCCAGCGGCTACACCGGCTTCTTCGGCGCGGTGGATCTGCGCCCGGCGCGCACGGCCGGCGACTGGCTCCAGTTCACCGTGACACAGATGGGCTGGCCTGCACTGCTGCTGGCTCTGCTCGGTCTCGGCAACCTGGCCGCGCCACCGCCCACCGCCCGCCGCGGCTGGATCATGCTCGGCATCGTCGCGGTCACCAACGTGATCTTCGCCCTGCTCTACCAGGTCGGCGATCAGGAAGTCTTTCTGCTACCTGCGCTGCTCTGTGCGGCGATCTTCGCAGGCGGCGGCGCGCACATCATCCTGCGGCGGCTGCCCGGTCGCGCGGGATGGGTGGCCGGCGCGCTGCTGCTCGCGGCGGTGTTGGTGGGACTGGGCCGCGGCGCGGCGGTGAACCGCAGCCAGGACTGGGCCGTGCACGACTACGCCGTGGACATGGCGACCGTGGACTTCCCGCCCGGCAGCCGCGTCCTGGGCATCGAAGGCGAGATGACCGCGCTGCGCTACATGCAACTGGCGGAAGGGCTGGGCCAGAACGCCCAGCCCACCGCGGCGGACGATCCCGCACTGCGCCGTCAGCGGCTGGCCGAGGCCATCGCTGCGGGCGTGCCGGTCTACCTGACGCGGGAACTGGAGGGAATCGCGGAACTGTACAGTTTCACCGGCGCGGGGCCGCTGGTGCGCGTCTGGCCACGCGGCGCTGCGGAGAGCGATGCGCCTGCGCACCCGCTGGGCCTTTCCCTGCTCGACGGCGCGGTGAGCCTGACCGGTTATGACCTGGCGCGGCTG
>JAPKMV010000097.1 GCA_026645635.1 Caldilineaceae bacterium | reverse complement strand
ATGAGGTGGTCTTGGACTGGCTGGTCGAATTTGAAGACCCGGCGCTCTACGCCGTCGACGAGTTCGTCGTCACGGAAGGCACGGCCACGCAGACCGCGCGCTGGGTGCAGCCGGCGGAACTGGCCGCGCGGGGCATTCCGCTCTACCCGGAAGGCATCCTCACGTTGATCGCCGGCGCGATGGTTGGAGCCGCGCCATGACCATCGCCACCGCGCCGGGTAAGGTCATCCTGCTGGGTGAGCACGCCGTCGTCTATGGCCGGCCTGCCATCGCCGTGCCGGTCTGGCAGGTGGTGGCCACAGCGGAGGTCGTCGACCGCGCCGACGGCGCCGGCTGCCTGATCGTGGCGCGCGACCTCGACCGGGAACTGTGGCTGCGCGAGCACGATGCCACGGAGCCGCTTACTCTGGTGACGCGGCTGGCGCTGGCGCAGCTCAGCCTGCCGCCCGACCCGGACTGGACGATCACGGTCTACAGCGAAATTCCGATGGCCAGCGGGCTGGGCAGCGGCGCCGCGCTCAGCACCGCGCTGGTGCGCGCCCTCTTTGCCCACGCCGGTCAGCCTGCCGCGCCGGAGACGGTGAGCGCCATCGTCTACGAAAGCGAGCGCATCTACCACGGCACGCCCAGCGGCATCGACAACACGGTCATTGCCTACGGCGCGCCGATCTGGTTCGTCAAGGATCAGCCGCCGGCGCCCTTTCGCCCGCCCGCGCCCTTCACCCTGGTCATTGCCCACACCGGTGTCGCCAGCCCGACGCGGGAGACGGTAGGCGCCGTGCGTGCGGCGTGGCAGGCGGATACGAAACGCTACACGGCGCGCTTCGACGCCATCGCCGCGCTGGTGACGGCCGGCCGCGGCGCGATCCAGCGGGGCGACTGGCCGCTGCTGGGCATGTTGATGGATGAGAATCAGGCGCTGCTGGAGGAACTTGACGTGAGTTCGCTTGAACTGGAGCGGTTGATCGGGGTCGCTCGTGGCGCAGGGGCGCTAGGCGCCAAGCTGAGCGGCGGCGGTCGCGGCGGCAACATGATCGCGCTGGTGGACGAAACCGCCGCCGAACCGGTGGCAGAAGCCCTCCGCGCCGCCGGCGCCGCGCAAGTGGTGGTCACTACGGTGACATGAAAAGCAGGACACAGAGGGCGCGGAGGATGCACTGAGCACGCAGAGAGAACGCAGAGGTTTTTATCTTCCGTGTTCTCTCTGTAAACTCCGTGCTGCCTCGGCGCCCTCTGTGTCCCGCTTCTATTCCTCCACCCAGCGCGGCTTGAGCACGACCGCACCCAGCGGCGGGATGTTCACCGGCGCGGAGAAGGGGCAGCTCTGCCAGGGCAGCGCCTCCGCCATGATGCCGCCCTTGTTGTCGACGCCGCTGCCGCCGTACTGCGTCCAGTCACTGTTCAGCGCTTCCACGTAGAACGCGTTCATCGGCAGTCCCACGCGATACCCAGAGTGGGGCACCGGCGTGAAGTTGCAGATGAAGACCAGATGGTCTGCCGGGTCTTTGGCGCGGCGGATAAAGGAAATGATCGACGAGTCGGCGTCGGCGAAGTCTATCCACTGGAAGCCCTCCCAGTTGCTGTCCACCTGGTAGAGCGCCGGCTCGGCGTGATAGAGTTGACCCAATTCCCGCGAGAACTGCAGCATCTGCTGATGGTCTTCCCACTGCAAGAGATGCCAGTCCAGGCTGCGCGCCTCGCTCCACTCGGTCCACTGGCCGAACTCGCCGCCCATGAAGAGCAGTTTCTTGCCGGGATGTCCGTACATGTAGGTGTAGAGTGTGCGCAGGTTGGCATACTTTTGCCACACGTCGCCGGGCATCTTGTCGAGCATCGAGCGCTTGAGATGCACCACCTCGTCGTGGCTGAAGGGCAGGATGAAGTTTTCCGAGAAGGCGTACATCAGGCTGAAGGTGATCTCGTTCTGATGATAGCGCCGGTAGATCGGGTCTTTCGCCATGTAGCTGAGGATGTCGTGCATCCAGCCCATGTTCCACTTGTAATCGAAGCCCAGGCCGCCCATGTAGGTCGGGCGGGTGACCATCGGCCAGGAGGTGCTCTCCTCGGCCACGGTGATGGCGCCCGGCGCCTGCTCATGAACCAGGTCGTTGAAGCGGCGGATGAAGTCGATGGCGTCCAGGTTCTCGCGCCCGCCGTAGCGGTTGGGAATCCATTCGCCGGGTTGGCGGCTGTAGTCGAGATAGAGCATGGAGGCCACCGCGTCCACCCGCAGCCCGTCGATGTGGTACTTCTTGCACCAGAAGAGCGCGCTACTGATCAGGAAGTTGCGCACCTCGTTGCGGCCAAAGTTGAAGATCTTGGTGCCCCAGTCGCGGTGCTCGCCCTGGCGCGGGTCGGCATGTTCGTAGAGATGGGTGCCGTCGAAGAAGCCCAGACCGTGGGCGTCGCGCGGGAAGTGCGCGGGCACCCAGTCCAACAGGACGCCGATGCCGTGCTGGTGGCAATAATCCACAAAGTACATGAAGTCGTCGGGCGTGCCGAAGCGGCTGGTCGGCGCAAAGTAACCGGTCACTTGATAGCCCCAGGAGCCGTCGAAGGGATGCTCGGTGATGGGCAGCAGCTCGATGTGGGTGTAGCCCAGTTCCTTGGCATAGTCCACAAGCTGATGCGCCAGGTCGCGATAGCTGAGGAAGCCATTGTCTTCGGGCGAGCGCTTCCAACTGCCGGGATGCACCTCGTAGACGCTCATCGGCTTGTCGAGCGCCTGGCGCTGGGGCCGCTGCTCCATCCACTCGGCGTCATTCCAGGTATATTTGTCGATGTTCCAGATGCGCGAATCGGTGGTCGGGCGCACCTCAGCAAAGAAGCCGAAGGGATCCGATTTGTCCACCTTGTAGCCGAGAAAGCGCGACTTGACCGCGAGCTTGTAGTGCGTGCCCTCGACCAGGTTGGGAATGAAGACCTCCCAGATGCCGGACTCGCTGCGGCGCTGCATCGCATGGACGCGGTCGTCCCAGGCGTTGAATTCGCCGATCACGCTGACGCGCTCGGCATTGGGCGCCCAGGTGGCGAAGTTGACGCCTTCCACCCCATCCACCGTGCGGAAGTGCGCGCCCAATTTCTCGTATACGTCGTAGAAATTGCCCTCGCCGTGGAGATAGATGTCGAACTCGGTCAGGAAAAACTCGGTGAAGCGGTAAGGGTCTTCCAACTCGTACTCGTTGCCGGCGGGATCGGCGACGATCAGCCGATAGGCGAAGGGCGCCTTGCGCCGCGCAAAGACCGCCTCGAAAAACCCGGCGGGGTGAATGCGCGTCATGGCAGTGCGCTTGCCCGTGGCGGTCTCCACCACGAACACGGCGTCGTCGAGCGGGCGAAAGGCGCGCACCACCAGCGCCTCCTTGCCCTTGACGGTGGTCACATGCGGGCCAAGCACGTCATAGGGCTTGCCGTGGTAGCCACCCACGATGGCGTCCACATCAGACCACGCAGCGCTCGGCTCGGGGACTGCACTCTTGGCGGCGGGCGCCGGGGCTTCCTGCGGCGCTGCGGGTGAGGCGTCTGTGGTCGGCTCGGTCGCAGCCGGTTCGGCTGATTGCTCTGTGGTCGGTTCAATGCTTTTTTTGCTCATGGGCAGTTCACCTCTATTCACCTTTACGGGTTGCGTATTTCAAAGCAGGTAATAAATAATCTCGGGCCACGACTTCCCAGCTCATGCGCTCAGCCGCGGCTGCGCCCGACGCCAGCAACTGCGCGATGGTTTCCTCGCTGCGCGGCAGCCGTTCGTAGATCGTCTCGGCTGCGCTGCGCGCACTGTTTGTCTCCACCCAATCGCGCACACCTTGATCGATGGCGAGCGCGTCGTAAGGGCTGCCCAGCCAGTAGCCCTGGGGCAGGCTCATGTAATCCGCCACCACCAGGTTGGGCAGGTGTTCGGCGCCCCCCATCACACTGTCGACGAAGCTCACGCAGCCGCAGACATTGCTTACACAGGCCAGCGCGCCGCCGAGCATCGGCTCGATCTGGGCGCGGCCAAAGGGTGCGTAGATATTCTGCCCAAACTCCAGGTCCGTGCCGCGGCGGATGTCGGCGTCGGTCATCGCCGCGGGCATGCGTTCACCGCAGCGCGCCTGGCTCCAGCCGGTTTGGTTGACCAGCACCCCGCGGATATTGGCGGCCTGCCGGTTGAATGGCTCCAGCACGTTGGCGTAAAAATTCGCCTCGCCCTCGACCAGGTCGCCGTTGTCGGCGCGGTGTGTCAGCGGCCAGCCGTATTCCGTCTCCCAGGCGCGCACCCAGGCGGGCGGACGACCTGCCGGCAAGCTGCTGGCCAGCACGAAGAAGATAGCGTGCGCGCCTGCCCTGCGCAAACGTGCGTCGAGGTGTTCCAACACGCGCAGGTCGCGCCAGAAGGCGTGGCGCAGCGTCGGCGGCGCCACATGGGTGAAGACAAAGTCGGGCGTGACGCCGGTCAGGTTCTGGGCGTACTGTTGCAGCAGCCGTCGGGAGGCCAGCCGTTCCGCCAGGGTGACGCCTGGGCTAGGCAAACCATAGGGCACCAGGCTGATGTTGGCGCGACCCAGCCGCCCGCCCAGAAAACGCAGTTCGTCTACGGTCAACTCGCTCACGGCCAGCACGTTGTCGCAGCGGCTTGCCAACCGCATCAGCCGATGGTCGTAGTGGTCGTCCTGGCTGCCATAGAGGCTGTCGATGTCCAACTGCCAGGTCTTTGACTTGAAGAGCACGTTGTAAAAGGCGGTGTCATGGCCACTGCGCCCCTCGATCAGCCGGCGCGCCGTGGGCGATTCGTGGGCGTAAAAGACCGTGCTCCACTGCCCCGGTTCGGTGAGTTGGGCGGCGAACGCCAGCGGCAGCCCCGGCCAGTCGTGGGCGACGATCACCTTCTGGCTGGCGCGCAATCCTGCACCGCCGTCGATGGCGTGCAGCGCAGCCAGCAGCGGCGGCGCCACGGCCAGCGCCTGCGCAAACTCCGGGTGATGGCTGTAGCGCAGACAATCCAGCTTGTAGCTTTCCCAAAGCTGATAGTGAAACGCGTCGATCTCGCTGCGGTTGGGTCGGCTGGCATCCACGAGGAGCAGCTCGTGCACGGCGTTGCCAAAGCGGCGCGTGCCGTAGAACAACTTCACGCCGAAGCGACGCTCCACCGCGGCCAGCGCGGCCTGTCGCTCGGCGGTGACGCCGTTGTAGACGCCGTGTATGCTGCTGTAACGCAGCAGCACGCCGGTCGCCGGGTCGGTCAACCGCGCCATGAAGTTGCTGTCGTCCGCGCGCAGCGGGCCGGCCATCACGGTGCGCTCGATGCGTGCGTTGTAGGCCAACGCACCAAGCAGACCTTCCAGCACAGCGCCAATTTCGCCAACGTCGATGCCGCCGGCGTCGGTGTCGCCAACGTCGATGCCAGCCGTGTGCGTCATATGCACAACGAACGGAATGGGTGCAGTCACTACGCCGGGCGTCCTTTCGATGACTGTTGAAAGGTGATGCGAAAAGCCAACAGGTAGTATGCGCCAAGTCGGGGGATTTGCCAAACGCCTGCAACGGCGCTCAGGTTCAGCCGATAGATTTGTGAGGATAGGCTTCCAGCAGGTTGATCGTCGAACGCACGATGTCGAACGTGGCCTGGGGATGGCCCAGTTCGCGGGCGCGCGCGGCCATGAGCGGCAGGTCATCGCGCCCCGGTCCAAACCAGCGTGCGACGATGGCCGCGATCTCGCTGGGGTTCTTGCTGTATTCGCCCACGCCGTTTTCCACTACAAAGGGCACGTTGCCTTCTTCCTGGCCGGGGATGAAGCCGCTGAGCACGATCGGCAGCCCACTGATCAGCGCCTCGGCAATCGTGCCGGGGCCGGCCTTGGTGACGACGCAGTCGCAGGCGGCCATCCAATCGGGCATATTGTCGACAAAGCCGTTCACCGTGACGGGGATCGGCCAGGTGCGCGCCTGCAGCCGCTCTTGCAGCGCCTTGTTGCGCCCGCAGATGACGACAATCTGACCGGCGGCAGTGCTGCCGGCGCTGAGCTGCCGCGCCAACTGCGCCGCGATCTCCTCGACCGGGCCGACGCCCTCGCCCCCGCCGATCAGCAGCACCGCGGGCAGCGCAGGATCCATCCGCAGCGTGCGGCGCAGATCCGGTTTGGAGCGGATGGCGCGGGCAAATGCCGGGCGAATCGGCAGGCCAAAGAGGAAGAGTTGGTCGGGGCGGAGGCCGGCCTTGCGCGCCAGGTCATAGGTGACCTGGCTGGGCACATAGCACGCATCGACGCCGGGATCGAACCAGCGCGGGTGTCCGGTGGTCAGGTCGGTGACGACGGTGACAAAGGGCGCGCGCCACTGCATCTTGTCCATCACCCACTTGCTTACCAACTGGAAGAGCGGGTGAACCGAGACGATCAGGTCGGGGCGCTTCTCGGCAAAGAGGCGGCGCACGCCGTTCTGCGCCAGCCAGCTTCCCGTCACCATCAGCCCGTTGCCGAAGGAAAGGGGATCCTGCGAGCCGTAGAGCAGCTTCCACATCCACGGCGCATCGTTGGAGAGAAACGGGTAGGTCTTGGGAATCTGGTTGAGTGGGTAGGGCAGGTAGTCGGTGATGACATCGACAATGTCGATCTCGAAGCGCCCCGGATAGAGTTCCTCGTAGCCAGCCTTGAGTGCCTGCGCGCTGGCGCGGTGGCCGCCGCCGGTGTCGGACATCATCAGGAGAATGCGTTGCATGTCAGCTACTCGATCTCGCTCACGTCAAGACGCAGAGGGGCAAAGAAGATGTCATCAGGCAGAACAGCCTTGGTGCGACTTTGCAGTTTTGCGGCTTGGCGACTTTGGGTGCGATTTGTCATTGGGTGCGTTCAGTAGGCGCCGCGTGCTCGGAGCACCGCCGGCACCGAACGGAGCAGAATACTCACGTCCAGCCCCAGGCTCCAGTTTTCCACGTAGTAAATGTCCAGCAGCACCATCTCGTCGAAGCTCAAGTCGCTGCGCCCGCTCACCTGCCAAAGGCCGGTGATGCCAGGGCTGACGACGAGCCGCTTCTTCATCCACTCTTGATACTGCTCCACCTCGCTGGGCAGGTTGGGCCGTGGGCCGATGAGGCTCATTTCCCCCCGCAGCACGTTGATGAGCTGCGGCAGTTCGTCGAGGCTGTAGCGGCGGATAAAGCGCCCGACGCGCGTCATGCGCGGGTCGTTGCGGATCTTGAAGAGCGGGCCGGTGGACTCGTTGAGGTCGGCGAACTGGTCGCGCAGTTCGTCGGCGTTGGCGACCATCGAGCGGAACTTGTAGCAGCGGAACAGGCGGCCGTTGCGCCCGACGCGCGCCTGCTTGTAGAAGATCGGCCCTGGCGTGTCGAGGCGGATGGCGAGGGCAATCGCCAGTGTCACTGGCAGGGAGAGGATGCCCAGCAGCCCGCCGACGACCAGGTCGAAGGTGCGCTTGATCACCAGATTCCAACCCTGGATCGAGATGTCGCGCGTCGAGAGGAGCGGGATGCCGTTCAACTCCTCAAATTTCATCTGGTTCTTGGTCAGTTGGAAGAGGTCGGGGACGACATAGGAACTCACACTCACCTGTTCGCACTCGCGCAGCAGGCGCTGGATGGTGCGGTGCGTCTGCCAGGGCAGGCAGATGATCACCCGGTCGATCTGCTGCTGCACGATCACATCGGCGGCATTTTCCACCGGCCCCAGCGCCTTGAAACGGCCCACGTCGGTGGTGCTTTTGACCGGGTGGTCGTCGAGAAAGCCGATCAGCTTCAGACCATAATCGGGGCGCGCCACCATCGTGCGCATCACCATGCGCCCCACATCGCCCGCACCCACCAGCAGCACGCGCTGCACGCCGATGTCATACTGGCGCAGATGGCCGCGCCCCCACTGGATCGCCAGGCGGCTGATGCCCAGCAGCACGGTCACCAGCACGGCGGTGTAGAGAAAGACGAGGCGGCTGTAGAGCATCGGGCGGAAGGCCAGGCTGACGACGATGATAATCATCACGCTGGCGGTCGAGGCCGTGACGACGCGCCAGATCTCTTCGACCCAACTGCGGCCTGGCCGATATGGGTAGACCTGCGAGAAGCGAAAGGCGATCAGGTGGACGATCACCAGCGGCAGCGCCAGCGGGAGGTAGCCGGCCAGCGGCAGTTGAAAGGCAGGATCGACGGAAATGAAGAGTTGGGCCTGGTAGCGCAGCGCGTAGGCGCCGACAAAGGCCAACAGGATCAGCACCGCATCGGAGCCGATCAGCAAATAGCGCCATAGGCTGGCTGGCACCCGGCTCGCCAGCAGCGCAAGCCGGCTGATCGTTCGTTTACTTGCCGCCGGCGTCGCTTGGGGCGTCGGCTCAGTGAGATTAAGATTATTGACAGTCGTCATTCCGATGGCCTGCAAGAATCCCTTCCGGTTGCCGTGGCGCCGGGGAACAGACTTGCAGCGTCATTGTGCCAGCCTTTGGATATTCTCACAAGTCCATCGGGGGCGGCGGTTGATTGTCAATGGTCAATTGTTAATGGTCAGTGGTTGATTGGTGTGCTTGCACGGGAGGAAGGAAACTCATGTCTGAATCGAAGCCTATGGCGCAGCCGTCCGTGGCGCTGGAATCGACTGTTATCGCGCACGGGTTGCCCTACCCGCAGAACCTGGAACTGGCGCAGGCGATGGAAGCGATCATCCGCGCCGGCGGGGCGGAGCCGCGCACCGTGGCGATCCTGGGCGGCGAATTGCTGGCGGGGCTGACCGAGACCCAGCTTCACCATCTGGCCACGGCGCAAAACGTGCGCAAGGTCAGCCGCCGCGACCTGCCCATCGTCGTGGCGCGGGGTCAGGATGGCGCCACCACCGTCGCCACCACCATGTGGGTGGCGCAGCGCTTCGGCATCGAGGTCTTTGCCACCGGCGGCATTGGCGGCGTCCACCGCGGCGACGGCACGGACGTAAGCGCCGACCTCCAGGAACTGGCGCAGACGCCGGTGATCGTGGTCTGCGCGGGAGCGAAGGCGATTCTCGATCTGCCGGCCACGCTGGA
>JAPKMV010000979.1 GCA_026645635.1 Caldilineaceae bacterium | reverse complement strand
CGGCTGCCTACCTACGGCGCCGACTATGTGCGCGACTTCGACGCGGGCGGCTTCGACGAATGTTTTCCTAATATCAGCGTGGGCGCTTTTCCCACCGCACCCTGGGAGCGGGTGCAACTGCCCGATCACGGCGAGGTCTGGGCGTTGCCCTGGACGGTGGAGCAAGGCGATGACCAGGTCACGCTGGCTGTGCATGGCGTGCAACTGCCGTACCACCTGCAGAAGACCGTCACGCTGCGCGACAATGTGCTGCGCTGCGACTATCTGCTTGCCAATCCCACGCCCTTTGCCATGCCTTTCATCTGGAGCAGCCACCCGACGTTCGCCGTCCACCCCGGTATGCGGCTGGAGGTTCCGGCGCACACCGTCTATGTGCAGGGCAGCATGGGGGACTTTCCGGCAGCGGGAGGCATGACGCACCCCTGGCCGCAGGTCGGTGACGAGGATCTCAGCGTGCTGCCGCCGCGCACAGCCGGGCGCGCCGCCAAACTCTTCTTCACCGGGTTGGACGCGGGCCGCGTCGCCGTGGCAGACCCCGCGGACGGCAGCCGCTGCACCTTGTTGTTCGACCAGACGCGGACGCCCCATGTCGGCGTGTGGATGAACAGCGGCGCGTGGGCCGGCATTCCCGGCGTCGCTCCCTACTACAACCTGGCGGTGGAGCCTTGCATCGGCGCGGATGATGCGTTGGCCGACGCCCTGGCAGCAGGCAGCGCCGGCGTGCTGCCAGCATACGGCGAACGCAGTTGGTGGCTGGAATTTGTCATTGCTTGAGCCGTGAACCGGCTACCCTGACCCGGTGCACTCCCCGCATCGCATTGTTGGCCACGGCAGTGGCGCTCGCGGTGCGCCAGGAGATCGGGCGGCGCACCCCTTAATCCACGCTGCGCCGCAGCCACCCGGCGATCTCCCCCGCCGGCACATCCTCCTGCGCGCCGCTGACGATGTCTTTGACGGCGACGACGCCGGCCTCGATCTCGCGCGGGCTGAGCAGGGTGACAAAACGGATGCCCCGTTCCTCGGCATACTTGAACTGCCTGCCGTAGCGGTCACTGTCGGGATAGAGGTCGACGCGCAGCCCGGCGTTGCGCAGGTCACAGGCGAGGCGGAAACTGGCCGTCGCCGTCTCCGCGCTGAACTGGCTCACCAGCACCTGTGGCTGGCCGGCCAGGCGCGGCGGGAACATGCCGCGCTCCTCCAGGATCAGCAGGATGCGTTCCAGCCCCAGGCTGAAACCACACGCCGGGATCGCCTGACCCAGAAACATGCCCACCAGGTCGTCGTAGCGTCCGCCGCCGCCACCTGAGCCGCTGAGACCGGGAAACTCGATCTCGAAGATCGGGCCGGTGTAGTAGCTGAGGCCACGCGCCAGATAGGGGTCGATGCGCAAGTGCTCGGCTGCCGGCCCGTCCGCGGACAACGCCACCACCTGCTGCAACTCCGCCACACCTTGAGCGCCCTGACTCGACGGCGCCAGCAGGTCGCCCAGCCAGCGCAGACAGGCCGCCGGCTCAGCCGGGACGCCGTCCATGTTGGCCAGCAGCCGCTCCGCGGCCTCCGCTGGAATCCCGCGCTCGATCAACTCGCCGCGCACCCGTTCCAGCCCGATCTTGTCGAGCTTGTCCACGGCGACCAGCGCGGCGTTTTCCAGCGCGTGGGGCACGCCCTCCACTTCCATCAGCCCGCGCAGCACCTTGCGGTGGTTGAGCCGGAGGGCAAAGCCTTCACGCCCGCGGAAACCCAGTTCTTGCAGCACCTGGGCGCCCGCAGCCAGCACATCCGCCTCCACCATCATGCTGGTCGAGCCGACGATGTCCACGTCGCACTGGAAGAACTCGCGGAAGCGCCCCTTGGCGGGGCGATCAGCGCGGTAGACCGGCTGAATCTGGTAGCGTTTGAAGAAGCGCGGCAGCTTGCCTCGGTATTCGGCATAGACGCGCGCCAGCGGCACGGTCAGGTCGTAACGCAGGCCGGCGTCGCTGACACTGTTC
>JAPKMV010000978.1 GCA_026645635.1 Caldilineaceae bacterium | reverse complement strand
CTTCGACCATTCCTACGGGTGGCGCCCTGGCCGGCAGCGGACCGTGGACGCTGGCCAACGATCGCACCCTGGGACGCCTCCAAACGGACGAGTACTGGCTGCGCGTCAACGCCAACTTCGACCTGAGCGATGGCTCGTCGGGGGATAATATTTATGTCGCCTGTGAAGCAGGCACGCCGGGCGACCCGCAGGGCGGCGAGGGCCTCTTCAACGAATCGCGGCTGGACTTGAACAACGACGGCATACCGGACGACGTGCGGGAGGACTGCGGCGATTTGCCGGAGATCACCCACATCAAGCAGCCGGTCTCCACGACGCAGCAGGCCGACCTCAGTTGGGATGTCGTCTACCGCATCACTGTATCGAATAACGGCGGTCTGCCCGGTTTCTACGACCTGGTGGATGAACCTGACTTTGCTGCCAACTTCACCATCAACAGCGCCAGCTTTGTCTCAACGGTGCCTTCGGGCGGTGCGCTTGCCGGCGTCGGCCCGTGGACGCTGGCCGACGACCAGAACCTCGGTGTGGGCGCTTCGCATGTCTACACCCTCACTGTCAACGTAGATGTTGCCCTCGGCGCGCCGTAAGCGGCTGTGGATGGAGGAGAAACTGATGGGCGCTACACATACGAAAGAGGCAACCGCCGGCGAATGTTCGCCGCAGCACAAGGGCGGGCAGTTCGCAATGGCTGACAAGTGGGGTAAGCCGGGGAGCTTTGAACCGGCAGGGAGCGGCATACACATGAATACAATCAACCGAACGTTTGCCCGAATGGCGACGCAGGTCGGGCGCGGGGCGGCGGTGAGCTTTGCCGTGCTGCTGGCGCTGCTCAGCCTGCTGCAGGCTGCGCCTGTCAGCGCCGCGCCCCAGGGGCAAAGCACGCAGTACTGCGTTAACTTGCCGGCCGTGGCGGACAGCTACATCGAGCAGGATGCAGCGACCACCAATCGGGGAGGGGATAACAGTTTCCGCACCGATTCGGAGACTGGCAAACTCAACCGCGCTCTGCTCCAGTTCGACCTCTCCGTCATCTCCGGCACGATCCAGTCGGCTCAACTGGTCATCAACCAGACCGCCAACAGCGGCGCGGCCACCACGGTGAACGTGCACCGCGTGACCAGCCAGTGGGCCGAGACCCAGGTCACGTGGAACAACCGCATCACCGCCACGCCCTGGAGCGCAGCGGGCGGCGACTATGACGCCGCGGTGCTCGGCTCCTTTGTGGCCAACGGCGTGGCGACGCGTTCGGTGGACATCACTTCCCTGGCGGAGCAGTGGCGCACGAACGCCGTCACCAATTTCGGCGTCCTGCTGGAGTCGGCGGCCGCGGCCGGCGGCGCGGAGAAACGCTACGCCTCGGATGAGAACGGCACGACCTCGCTCCGTCCGCGCCTGGAAATCTGCTACACCGGCACGGTGCCGCAGCCGCCGCCCCCCGCGCCCGGCGCCTACTGCTATATCAGCAGCACCGGCAACCCGGACGTGGGCGCGTACCAATACTGGGTGGACAACAACGACGGCACCGTCACCATCCGCACTGTCTTTGCCAAAACCTTTGTCGACAATACTTACGGCGTCAACGCCATCGGCTGGCCCGGTGGCCATACCTTTGGCAACCTGACCGGCTCCGACCATGTTCAGCTTGCCATCTACGACAACAGCGACGTGAAGAAGTTGGAATTCCGTCTGGATTATCTGACCGCCAGCGCCGGCGCACCCTCCGGCTATGACGCGTTGGGCGTCACCGGTGGTGAGGGCAGCATGATCCTGGGCAGCACCAGCGACGTGGTCAGCTCGACCACCTCGCTGGCTGTCAACTTCAACTCCTTCGGCTATGTACTGACGACCGATTCGCCGGCCACCGATGCCGCCTACACCGCCAATCCCACCTACCCGAACTGGATCTACGAGGTCTGGTATGAGGTGACGGTCAAGAAGGCAGTCTTTGGAACCAGCGGCTTTGGTTATCCGCTGATCGCCAGCGTGCATGCCT
>JAPKMV010000977.1 GCA_026645635.1 Caldilineaceae bacterium | reverse complement strand
CACCGCGGCCACGCCGGAGCCATCCTGCGCAGTGATCACCAGCGCACCGCCATCTTGGGTAGCGGACACAGTCGGCCCGACTGTGTCCACTGTGACCGTTGTTGCGGTGGTCGCACCCACATTGCCGGCCCCATCCACGGCCCGCGCGGCCGCATGGATCACCTGTCCGTCCACCTCACCCAGGCGCAGGGGCAAGAGCCAGCCACCCGCCTCGGTGACGCGCTGCGCGCGGCTGGGAGCAGCAGCCGGCGCCACCTGCACCGGCACAAAGGGGCCGCCGTCTACGCTCACCTCCACCCGCTGCGGCACGCCGCCGGCAGGGAATGCGTCGCTGCTCGTCCCCTGCAAGAAGGGCTGGCCCGCGGCGATCACCTGCGTCGGTGAGAGGATGGCGGTGGGCGCCACATTGTCCGCGATCAACGTCACCTGCGCGGCGGGCGAGCTGCGCGGGCCATTGGTCAGCCGCGCGTGGACTGTCAGCGAAGCGTTGGCGGCCATGTTCCCTGTGATCGAGGTGCAGTTGCCCGACTCGCAGATCGCGCCCCAGCCGCTGCCGGTGTTGGCCTCTACGCCGGTGAAGCAACTGAGCAGATCGCCGTAAAGGTCAAAGTCCACCACAAAGGGGCCGGGCTGCACGTGGATCGTATCGGCTGTGTCCAAAAACTGCACACTCCCCACCGCCGCATCCACCAGCCAGTGGTGGACACCCACCGGCCCCAGGTCCTGGCGGCCCGCGGCCAGCCCCACCGTCACGCTGACGGGGTGGCTGCCGGTGGGGAGGCTGTTGACCACCTGCGCCTGCACCACAAATTGTCCCGTCTGGCCGGGGCGCAGCTCCTTTGCCACCACCCAGCGGCTGCCCGCGGCCGGACAGTCCACGCAGATCGCGTCGCTCACCCCCAGGAGTTGCAGACCGGCGCTGCTCTGGATCACCAGATTGGGCTGCTCATCCAGGCGGCTGAGGGGACGGGTCATGGCGACGGTGAAGTCGATCGCCTGCCCTTCGCGCAGCCGCTCCTCGCGCCCTGCGCTGAGCACGATCGCTGGCGTCGTCAGGCGGGACTGGCCTGCGCGCGGCTCCACATTGGCGGCCAGGTCGGCCCAGCGCAGGCTCTCGCCCAGGGTCGCGCTGGCCGCCCGTTCGCCCCGCTCCGCTGGCCGGGCCGTGGGCGGGTAGACCTGCTGCAGCCCCCGCTCGTCCATCACATAGGCCAGAATGCCGACGGCTCCTCTGGCACCGACGGCGGTGCGGTCGATGCGAATTTCTGTCCCTTGATCTTGGACAACCTGCCAACCGCTGCCATCTGCCACCTGCCACCTGCCGCCGCCCACACCATAGACTGTGTAGTCAGACGTATCACCCCTCAACACCAGCAGATGATCCGCGGCGAAAGGCAGGGTGTGGGTGGCGCTGAACGCGGGCAGCCCGCTGCTCAGACCGCCATTTGCCGTGTCGAGGTAGACGAAAAGCTGGCGGGTTGCATCCCAGCCCGCTTCGCTGTGGGCCAAGAAGAGGGCGTCATTGTCCCACGTCCCCCACAGCGCGCCCTCGCCGAAGTCGCCCAGGGGATCGACGCTGAGCAGGCTGCTCTGGGGATACTCGCCCCCCGCCAGGTCGAGGATGCCATCCACCGCGGCGGCGGAAGGCGTGCGGCTGCGGTTGACGCCGAAAGGCCCCAGATGGCGGAGGGCACGGTTGCCCGCGTTGTCCACGGCCAGGATGTGGGCGTAGTACGCGCCGGGGGTATCCAACGGGTGTCGATGGTCGCCCACACGCCCGCCACGCCGGAACGATCCGCCACCTCCGGCCAGGTCACCACCAACGTGGGCGCCAGGTCGGTCTGCCAGGCGCGAGCGGGGAGATTGGCCGCAGGCAGGAGCAGGGGCGGCTGGTTATCCACGGGCAGGGTCAGGCTGATCTGATCCGTAATGCCGTAGATCGTGCGCGCGGCCAGGCGCAGGGTGAGTGGCTGGCCGTCGAGCAGGGGCAGGGGCG
>JAPKMV010000976.1 GCA_026645635.1 Caldilineaceae bacterium | reverse complement strand
CAGGTTGCGTACAGCGTCATTCAGAACTCCGGCGGCAGCGCAGCCTGGGACGGCGCGTTCCTGGGCCTCGACCTGGGCAACAACCGGGATAGCGATCCCCTCTTTCTCGCCCCCCTTGACCCGGCCGGCGCCCCGGCCCCAGGCGGCGACCTGCGCGGCGCGTATCCCGCCGGCTCGCTGAGCGACAGCGGCAACAGCGCCTATCACTTGGCGGATGAACTCGACATCGACGGCGATGGCAACACCAGCGAACCGACGCCCTTCGACCTGCGGGGACTGAACCGCGCCAGCCTGGCCATCGACATCGGCGCCTATGAAGGCGGCCAGGTCTTGTTCGTCAACCAGGCAGTGAGCGGCGGCGCCCAAGACGGCGCTTCCTGGGCCAGCGCTTTCCCTAAGCTGACGCAGGCGCTGGCTTACGTGCAGGCCGGCGGCGAGGCCAATCAGATCTGGGTTGCGGCGGGCGTCTATCACCCGGACGAAGGCACCGGCGATGGCCGCACCGGCAGCTTCGCGCTGCCCTCCGACCTGGCAATCTACGGCGGCTTCAGCGGCAGCGAGACCCGGCTGGCGCAGCGCGACCCGCTCGTAAACGCCACCGTCCTCAGCGGCGAGCGCGGCGACCCCGCCGACCCGCTGGACAACTTCTATCATGTCGTCACCCTCTTCAATGTCAACAACTTGACGTTGGACGGCTTCACCATCCAGGACGGCAGCGCCACGCACGCGGACACACCGTCGTTCGACGATTACGGCGGCGGTATCTTTGTAATCGGCAGCCAGGTCAAGCTGGCCAACTTGATTGTGCAGGGCAACCGCGCCTGCGTGGGCGCCGGGCTGGCGTCCGGGTGGACTGGCTCGCAGTTGGATGCGGTCAACCTGACAGTACGCAACAATCACGCCCTGGCCACGGGCAACTGCAGTCCATCCCAGGGCAGTGCCGGCGGCCTCTATCTGGAACGGATCGATGCGCGATTGACCAATGCCGTTATCAGCGGCAATGCTGCGTCCAGGAGCACCGGCGCGCTGACTTTGCGCAATTTGAGCAGCCTGGCGCTGGTGAACAGTACAGTCAGCGCCAATACCGCCCCCAGCGGCGTCGCGGCCATCGCGATCGAAATTGGACAGAGCGCCCGATTGGAAAACAGCATCGTCTGGGACAATTTGCCTGCCACGCAGATTGTGACCATTTCGCCGACGACCTACACCCACAGCCTGGTACAGGGTTCCGGCGGCAGCGGCGCCGGCTGGAACGCCGCCCTGGGTGCGGACGGCGGCGGCAACCTCGACACGGATCCACGGTTTGCGCTGGCGTTGGACCCGCTCGCCGCGCCCAGCGCCAACGGCGATTTCAGCCTGAGTGCGGATTCGCCCGCCATTGGCGCGGCGTCGGCCGCGCTGCTGCCCGTCGACATCACCGACCTGGACAAGGACGGCGACACCGCCGAGCCGCTGCCCCTCGACCGCGCCTTGAATGCACGTCTGAGCGGCCCGGCGCCGGAACCGGGCGCCTTTGAATTCGTGCTGAGCGGCAGCGGCCCCGGCGGCGTAGACCTGGTCGACGGCAGCGGCGGTTTGCAGCTCTGGCTCAAAGCCGGCGCCGGCCTGAACACCACCGGCCCCTTGATCAACACCTGGGCGGACAGCAGCGGCGCCGGACATGACGCCGCGCAGGCGCTCGGCTCCCCCGAACGCCCGGAGTTCGTCGCGGCTGCGCTCAACGGCCAGGGTGTGGCCCGCTTCGACGGCGTCGATGACTGGCTGAAAGTGGACGGCGCCCCCGTCTTCGACACCCTTGCGCTTTCGACCCTGCTGGTCGGCCGACAAAACCTCAGCGGCGGCGAGCAGTTCTTCCAGTTTGGCTACAACAGCGGCGCGGGCAGCGAGTCGGGCGACCTGTACGGTCTGCTGGGCAACTCATTCTTCATCAGCGATTACTTCGATCTGGCTTATCTGCGCAGCGCGGCCGGGACGCGCGCGTTCGAGAGCAGTGCGCCCA
>JAPKMV010000975.1 GCA_026645635.1 Caldilineaceae bacterium | reverse complement strand
GCCGTGACGCGATGGAGCGCGTCGTACTCGAAGGTTACCGCCAGCCCCAGCGCGTCGGTGATCGCCGCGGTGCGGCCCAGGCTGTCGTAGCCGGTGCGCACGCTGGCGCCGTCGGGGTAAGTGATGCCAGTGCGGCGGCCTGCCTGGTCATAGGTGAAGGTAGTGGTGTGGCCGTTGGCGTCGGTCTGGCTGAGCAGCAGGCCGGTCGCGTCGTAATCGTAGTGAGTCTCCCCGCCGTTGGGGTCGGTGACGCGCACCAGCCGATCGCCGGCATCGTAGGCGTAGGTGGTGGTGCGCCCCAGCTCGTCGGTCATGCTGGCGACGCGCCCCACTGCGTCGTAGGTCATGGCAATCGTGCGGCCGTCGGGGAATGTCTGCGCCACCACCCGGTTGCGCGCGTCATAGGTCGTGGCGAAGGTGCGTCCCGCCGGGTCGATCACGCCGACGACGTTGCCGGCCGCGTCATAGGTGAAGCGCGTTGCGCCGCCCAGCGCGTCGGTGATCACGGTGCTGCGCCCCAGGGCGTCATAGGCGATCTGCGTGCGGTTGCCCCGCGGGTCGACGGTGGCTGTGCGGCGGCCGGCGGCGTCATAGACCAGTTCCACCGTCGCGCCGTCGGGGGTCACCGTCTGAATCAGCCGATTGAGCGCGTCGTAGGTGTTGGCTGTGGTGCGCCCGGCCGCGTCGGTGGTGGCCAGGACATTGTTGTAGACATCGAAGGTGCGCATCGCCATGCGCCCGTCGCTGGTGATCTCCTGGATGGCGCGCCCTTTCTCGTCGTAGACGGTGTGCATCGACTGGCCCGTGGGGTCGGTCACCTGGGTCAGTTCGCCCCGTGCGTCCCAGTTGAAGCGCGCCAGCGTGCCCAGGCTGTTAAGCACCTGCACGAAGTTGCCCCGTTTGTCCAGGGTGAGGGTGCTGGTGACGCCGCGGGGATCGGTCAGCCCGGTGAGGCGGCCGTTTGCGTCGTACGCGCTGCGCTCCACGGCGCCGGTGGTGCTGGTGACCACTGTGCGCCGGCCCACAGTGTCGTACTGGAAGCGGGCCGTGGCGCTGATGGCGTTGCTGGTGGCGATGACATGGCCGCGCGCGTCGTAGGTCTGCTGCTTGACCACGTTGCCCAGCGCGTCGGTGACGCTGAGCAGGTTGCCCCGCGCGTCGTAGGCGTAGCGCGTCGTGCGCCCCAGCGGGTCGGTCTGGGTCAGCAGCCGGTCGTTGACGTCGTAGGTGAAGGTGGTGGTGTGGCCGAGGGCGTCGGTCTCGCTGATCTTGTTGTTGCGCGCGTCGTAGGCGTAGGTGGTGGTGGCGCCCAGCGGGTCGGTCCTGGTGAGCAGGTTGTCCCGTGCGTCGTAGGCGTAGCGGGTGACGCCGCCCAGCGCGTCGGTGACCTGGATGGGGCGGCCGCGGTCATCGTAGCGGGTGATGGTGGTGCGCCCGTTGCTGTCGGTCACCACCTCGTCGCCGGTCACGTCATAGGCCACCGCAGCCTGAAAGCCGGCGCTGTCGAGGATGCCGGCGATGCGCCCCTCGGCGTCGTAGACAAACGCGCCGGGCGTAAAGCCGCGCGGGTCGGTGACGGCGATCAGGTTGTCCCGGTCGTCGTAGCTGTACTTCGTCTCGTAGCCGTCCCAGTCCTTGGAGACGACCAGCCGGCCGCGGGCATCGTAGGTGTAGGTGCGGCTGTCGCCCTTGGGGTTGCGGATGGCGGTGACGCGGCCCAGCCCGTCGCGGGTGATGGTGAGGCCGATCCCCGCGGAGTGGGTGATGCCGTTGGCGGCAATCGTCACCGTGGCGCCGTTGGGTTCGGTGATCTTGGCCAGCCGGTAGGTGAGCACGTTGAGCGCGCCGTTGCGCACAAAGTCGAGCCGCGTGCCGTCGGCCAGGGTCAGGCGATAGTTGACGGGGCTGTAGAGGTTGAAGCCGCCGTCGAGCAGCAGCGCATCCACCGGGCTGTTGAGCATCGGCGTGCCGCTGTCTACAAAGGCCGGCTGCTCCACGG
>JAPKMV010000974.1 GCA_026645635.1 Caldilineaceae bacterium | reverse complement strand
GCACCTGTGCGCCTGGTTCGGCGCTGCCGCTCATCGTGATGGTTGCGCCTTCGGCTGCCGTCTCGATGGCCACACCGGCGAATTGAGGCGGCAGCGGCAGTGCAGTTGCCGTAGGCGCCGCCACCGCCAGGGGACGCAACGGTGGCGCAATCGTGAGGCGCGCCGGTGTTGCCGTGGCCACGATCACGCCAGCCTCGTCGATGGCGTTGAGCGCGATGGCATAGACGCCCGGTGCGCGCACCTCGGCTTGCAGCGTCCACCGCCCCTCTGCGTCGACGCGGCTGGCGCCAAGCACCTGGCCGTCGACGACAATCTGCACCAGTGCGCCCGGCTCGCCCGAACCGGTCAAGTCGATCACGCCGGCGTTGAAGTTGCTCTCTAAAATGCGGCTGTCCAGCGTCGGCGCCTGCACCGTGACCGCCGGCATCGTCACCATGATGGTGATCGGTGCGGAACTCGCCACGACGCGACCGATGTCGTCCAGGAGCTGCAGATCCAGCGCGCGGTCGCCCGGTTCGCTGACGGCTGTAGTCAACGTCCATGCGCCGCTGCTGTCCACCGGCGCAGCGCCCGTCAACACGCCATCGATGCGCGCCTGCACGGTATAGCCCGGCTGCGCGCTGCCGCTGAGCACCACGCTGCCGGCCGCCACCTGCTCGCCAGTAAGCGGCGAGATCAGCACGGGAGCGGCAACGGCTGCGACGGCGGTGAAGGTGGGCACGGCGGTCGCCGTAGGCGCGCCGGCGATCTCGGCGAAGCGTTCCTGGCAACTGCGCGTGACGAGCAGCACGCTGGCCAGCACGGCCAACACCAACAGCACCGTGTATTTCGAAAGATCGAAGCGACGAATCGAGCGCGGCGAACGGGGCGCAGTCATAGCTTATTCGACCTGATGGGTGGTGGCTGCACGATCGACGGGGCTGACCTCCGCACTGGACGCCGGCGGGATGGCAGCCGGCGCAGCGGCATAGGCAGCAAGTTGGCGCCGCAACTCGGCATTCTCGGCCCGCAGGGCGGCAATGCTCCTTCGCCAATAGCGCCAGTCGATCAGCCATTCGATGATCCAACCCAAGATCAGGCCGATTATGAGCGCTAACCAGATTTGCTGCATGAAATTCTCCCGTGTGGGTGTTGTTGGCGCTGGTGCAACACCATTGATCCTGGGGTTAATTTCTACCACAGAACGGCGGTTCGGCCAATCTCTCATACGGCGGTGGTGCGTGTTGCGTACTACGTGTTGCGTGTTGCGTACTACGTGGGTAGATGCAGCACGCAGCACGCTGTGGCAAGTTGCAGATTCACGCTGCGGACGGCATAATGAAGTCGCAATTCACCGCCACTGTGTAACCTGGAGTGTCTCCTTGGATTTCACCGAACTGTTGGCCTTCGCCCGCCACCTTGCGCAGGAAAGTGGCCGCATCGCCACCAAACAATTCCGGCGCAGCCATGTCCGCCGTAAGGCCGATGGCACGCTCGTCACCCAAACCGACGAATTGATTGACCGTTTGATCTCCGGTCAGATCGAGACTCATTACCCCGGCCACCTGGTGCTGAGCGAGGAACAGAGCACGCAGTTTGAACCTGGTGCGGCTTTCAGTTGGGTCGTCGATCCGGTCGACGGCACGACCAATTTTGCGCGCGGGCTGCCGGTCTGGGGTGTCAGCATCTCTTTGCTATGCGAAGGCGTCCCTCAGTTGGGCGTGGTCAACTTCCCTCTCGTCCGTGAGGAGTTCTGGGCCGTCGCCGGCCAGGGCGCATGGCGCTCCGGCGTGCGCATTCACACCAACACCACTGCCCTGCCGGACGACCAGCAGTTGCTGATGAAGTGTACACGCACCGAGCGCCGCTTCCGCCTGACGACACCGCTCAAGAGCCGCGTCATGGGCAGCGCAGCCTACCATCTCTGCAAAGTGGCTGACGGTACGGCGCTGGCCGCCATCGAGACCACGCCCAAGGTCTGGGATTTGGCTGCCGCGCACTTGATCGTGCAGGAAGCCGG
>JAPKMV010000973.1 GCA_026645635.1 Caldilineaceae bacterium | reverse complement strand
GGAGTGAATAATACTGGTCACGAATTGCACGAATTTTAACGAATGGTCACGAATCCTTCCGTCCAAATTCGTCAAAATTCGTGTAATTCGTGACCTCGAATCCGTTCGTCCAAATTCGTCAGAATTCGTGCAATTCGTGACCTGAAGGACTGAATGTCTGAAAAGCACCTGAAACACCAATCGGAAGTACCTTTGAAGGATGCAACAAACTCGCCATGACCAAAGCAATCTTGATCGACCCAACTGAAATGCGTAAACCGGGCGTGCTGCGCGCACCGGAGATCCCGCTGAACCAATATGCCGCTGACCCGCAGGCCGAAGCCGCCCAGTACGGACGCGCAGCGCTGGTGCGCATCTTCCGCGACATGGTGGTGATCCGCGAGTTCGAGACGATGCTCGACCGCATCAAGAAGGAGGGCGTCTACCAGGGCATCGAGTACCAGCACAAAGGCCCGGCGCACCTCTCCATCGGCCAGGAAGCGTCGGTCGTCGGCCAGGCCTACCACCTGACGCCGGAGGATTACATCTTTGGCTCGCACCGTTCCCACGGCGAAATCCTGGCCAAAGGGCTGTCGGCCATCACCAAGCTCGACGGGGCGGCGCTCCAGCAGATCATGGAGACGTACAACGACGGCGACACACTCAAGGTGGTGGAGACTTTCCGCAGCCACGCCGATGTGAAGGAACTGGCGATTGACTACCTGCTCTTCGGCGCGCTGGCGGAGATCTTCGGGCGCTACGCCGGCTTCAACCGGGGCATGGGCGGCTCGATGCACGCCTTCTTCCCGCCCTTCGGCGTGATGCCCAACAACGCCATCGTGGGCGGCTCGGCGGACATCGCCACCGGCGCCGCGCTCTACAAGCGGGTCAACCGGCGCCCCGGCATCGTGATCGCCAACATCGGTGACGCGTCGCTGGGCTGCGGCCCGGTTTGGGAAGCGATCATGTTTGCGGCGATGGATCAGTACCGCAAGCTGTGGCCGGAGGAAGTGGGCGGCGCGCCGCCGATTCTGTTCAACTTCATGAACAACTTCTACGGCATGGGCGGCCAGCCCTACGGCGAGACGATGGGCTTCGAGGTGCTGGCGCGGGTCGGTATGGGCGTCAACCCGGAGGCGATGCACAGCGAGCGCGTCGACGGCTACAACCCGCTGGCCGTCGCCGAAGCCATCGCCCGCAAGAAGCAGATTCTGCTCGAAGGCCGCGGCCCGGTGCTCCTTGACACGATCACCTATCGCTTCACCGGCCATTCGCCGTCGGACGCGTCGGCCTATCGCACCAAAGAGGAGATCGACCTCTGGCGGCAGCACGACTCGCTGATCGGCTACCGCGAGTACCTGGTCGCCAACGGCCACGCCAGCGAGAGCGAACTGGACGCCATCGTCACCGGGGTGATCGAGCGGCTGGTCAAGGTGCTGGGAGCAGCGGCGAACGACGACCTGACGCCGCGCGTGGCGCTGGATTCTGAATATATCGGCGAGATTATGTTCACCAATCGCCAACGCGAGAAATATGGCGAAGGCGAGCCGTGGGTCTTACAGAAGAAAGAGGAGAGCCGGCTGGCGCAGACCCAGGCCAAATTCCGCTACGCCTTCGACGCGGCGGGCAAGGCCCATCCCAAGCTCAAGACGCTGACCTACGCCGAGGCGCTCTACGAGGCGATGGTGGAGGGCTTCTACCGCGACCCCAGCATGGTGGCCTTCGGCGAGGAGAACCGGGACTGGGGCGGCGCGTTCGGCGTCTACCGCGGGCTGACCGAGGCGCTGCCCTACCCGCGGCTCTTCAACTCGCCCATCTCTGAAGGCGCCATCGTCGGTGCGGGCGTCGGCTATGCCTTGTGCGGCGGCCGCGTCGTCGCCGAGCTGATGTACTGTGACTTCATGGGCCGCGCCGGCGACGAAATCTTCAACCAGATGGCCAAGTGGCAGGCGATGTCGGGCGACGTGCTGGAGATGCCGCTGGTGCTGCGCGTCTCCGTGGGCGCCAAGTACGGTGCGCAGC
>JAPKMV010000972.1 GCA_026645635.1 Caldilineaceae bacterium | reverse complement strand
CAGCTCAAGGGCAATTCGATCTTTCTCTATATTTTTGCCATCGCCCTGGGCGTCTCCGACCTGGCCGTGGGCATCGTCTGGTATGCGGTCTTCACCCAGTACGGCTATCTGAACAGCATCTTGCAGGGGTTGGGGCTGATCAGCGCGCCCATCGCCTACCTCACCGCCGACACCCGCTACTGGATCATCATCGCGATCTGGCTGGCGGAAATCTGGCGCGCCACCGCCATCGTGATGGTTGTGGTGGTCTCCGGGTTGCAGGCCATCCCCACGGAAGTGCTGGAGGCGGCCGACCTCTTCGGCGCGGGGCTGTGGAAACGGGTGCGCTACGTCATCCTGCCCATGCTGCGCCCGAGCCTACAGGTGGCGCTGATCCTGCGCACGATCCTGGCGTTGCAGGTCTTTGCGGTGGTGATCGCGCTGAGCGGCGGCGACATCGTCACCGTGCTCGCCAACGAGGCCTATCGCCAATACTACGACCTGCGCAACATCAACGTGGCCGCGGCCTATTCCGGGCTGATTCTGCTGATTTCGATGATCAGTGCGATCTTTTATCTGCGCACGGTGCGCAGCAATGAGGAGGCGCAAGGATGACCGCACAGACGATGACCAACACGCCAACCGCCCAGGCATCAGCAGAGATGCGCAAGGTGCGTCAGGCCGCGCTGCGACGCCAGCGCATCAACCGCGGCTTTGCCTATTTTATCGCGATCCTGATCTGCCTCTGGGTGCTGATCCCGATCTGGTTCATTGCGTCGATGGCGCTGACGACGCCGGAGTATGTGCGCGCCTACCCGAAAGGCGTGCTGCCCTTCATTCCCTTTTCGTTCGACACGATGCGCTTCTTCTTGAGTTCGCAGGGCATCATCCCGGGCACGATCAACAGCATCATCGTCGCGCTGATCACCCTGGTGCTCTCGACGATCATCGCCGCGCCGGCAGGCTACGCTACCTCGCGCTACATCTTCCGCGGGCGCGACACCTACCGGCTGTCGATCCTGGCGGTGCGCGCCTTCCCCGTGGTGGTCCTGGCGATTCCACTGGCCGTGGTCTTCATCAACTTCGGCATCTATGACAGCGTCTACAGCCTGGCGTTGATGCACACCGCGCTGACCTTGCCCACCACGATCCTGGTCATCGGCAGCGTCTTCGCCAGCATCCCCTATGAACTGGAGGAGGCGGCCCAGGTCTTTGGCTGCACGCCGCTCAAAGCCTTTCGCACGGTGGTCTTGCCGTTGGTGGCGCCGGGCATCGCCGCCGCGGCCATCTTCACCTTTGTCATGTCGTGGAACGAGGTCTTCGCCGCCTCGATCCTCACGGTGCGCAACCGCACGCTGCCGGCCCAGGTGCTCTTTTCGCTCAACCAATCCTCCGAGCCGTATCAGTTTGCCGGCGCGTTTTTCATGATGGCGCCGGCGCTCATCTTCATCTTCTTCATCCGGCGCTACCTGTTCAACATGTGGGGACAGGTCACGAAATAGGCGGGGTGCTATGGCCGATATCAAGATCGAGAATGTCATCAAGAAATTCGGCGACTTTGTCGCCGTGGACAACGTCAGCCTGACCATCGAAGACCAGGAGTTCATGGTGCTCCTCGGCCCCAGCGGCTGCGGCAAGACGACGCTGCTGCGTGCCGTCGCGGGCCTGGGCATGGCCGACAGCGGACGCATCAGCCACCGCGCCGGCGCGGCATCTCCATGGTCTTTCAGAGCTATGCCATCTTCCCCCACATGAAGGTCTACGACAACGTTGCCTTCGGGCTGAAGATGAACAACGTTGACAAAGTCGAGATCGACCGCCGCGTGCGCCAGGCGGCTGAGTTGCTCCACATCGAGAACATGCTCGACCGCTATCCGAGCAAGATGAGCGGCGGGCAGCGCCAGCGCGTCGCCGTGGCCCGCGCCATCGCCATGCAGTCGCAGGTGCTGCTCATGGACGAGCCGCTGAGCAACCTGGACGCGCTGCTGCGCCTGGAGATGCGCGCCGAACTCAAGCGGCTGCT
>JAPKMV010000971.1 GCA_026645635.1 Caldilineaceae bacterium | reverse complement strand
GGTCACCGCGCCAAGCCTGCTCGTTGTGGTGCACCTGCGCCTGGCAGTAGCGCGCCAGGGCAGCCTGCGTCGCCTCAGCCAGGGCGGCCACGGCTGGGCCGTCCGCTGGCAGTTCCTCCGCCGGCAACTGGATCGTCAGTTGGGTGGCGGGGAACGCGCGCAGCCAGCGCAAGCGGGCGCGCCGGTGGAGATACGCAAGGCCAGACTCCCCGCGCAGGTCGACGGGCTTGGTGGAGAAGGGGTTGATCTCCGGCGCGCTGAACAATTCGCTCATGCGATTGAGCGCAAGGGTCAGGGTTTGGCCGGCAGCGGCCGGCGTTGGTTGCACGGACATCGGCGCCTCCCTCATTCCTGCGCTTGCACGACGACGCGCATCTGCTGGATCTGGGCGAAGACGCGGTTCTCGCGCGCCGGTTCGACCCACTCGAAGAGCAGCGCCTCCAACGGATCCCACAAGATCACCCAGGTAAAGACACAGAGGAGGCCCGCGATCATGCCCTGCGCCAACGCGGAGAGGCTGGTGAAGACGACCGTCACCAGCACCGCGACAATCAAGATCGCGGCGATGACCACGCCGAGGACGATGGCCAGGCCGACGATGTGTTGCAAACGCGAGTGGCGGATGCGGAGCTGGTTGTCCTCGATGCGGGCGGCGCAGTAGCGGTGGATCGCCGCGGCCAGTTGCGGCGCCAGGTCGGGTGTGATCTGGTCGGCCGGCAGGGCCACCACCAGGGGTAGGCTGGCCAGATCGCGCCGCGGCTGCACCTGCTGCTGAAACAGGAGGCGGTCCAACGCGGCTTCGCCCAGGATGTTGCTTTCACCCGCGGCAAAGGGGTTGATGTCAGGCGCATTGAAAATCTGCTCGACAGTATCGACCCGCAGTACGATCGGTTCTTGTAAATTCTCAGCCACTTTTGCACCTTTCGCTTTACTATTCATCCGGCAGCGCGTGGCCGGCCTCTCAATTTCCATCAGTGCCTTGGCTCAGTGCTTGACTCAGCTCCAGACGCAGTGGCAGGTTCGACGCCTGGTTCAGCGCCTGGTTCCGTAGCAGGTGCGGCGGTTGGCTCATCGCCTGGAACTGCCGCAAACCGCTGCTTGTAGGCTTCCACCCCGGCCACCAGGCTGGGAAAGACATTCTCGGCGCCAATCACGTCCATAAAATGCGCCCGCTCCAGACGGTCGCGCACGGCGCCGCGCATCTGGGCGAACATGAGCGTCACGCCCCGGTTGCGTAGCTTGACGGCCACATCGGCAAGCAGATCCATGGTGGGGATGTCCAGGTCGCCGCTGGCGCCCAGGTCGATCAGCAGCGCGCTCGGCTGTGGTAGATTGGCGGCCATGTCACGGATGCTCGTTTGCGCCACGCCGGCGTTGAGAAAGTAGAGCGGGGCGTCCAGGCGCACGATCATCAAACCTGGAATCTGTTCGTATTCCGGGTGACGCACCAGGTCACCAAATTCGGTTGGATTGTCCGGCGCCCGCCCCACCAGCGCAATATGGGGACGGCTGGCGCGATAGACGATGAAGATCAGCGAGAGCACCACGGCGATCACCAGGCCCGTCAGCACATCGCTGAAGACGACGCCAAACAGCGCCACCAGGGCAACCACGAAATCGGTGCGGCGCAGAGCATAGTAGCGGCGCAGTTCCTTGACATCCATCAGGCTGATCACCGAGTTCATCACGACGACCGCCAGCACGACATTGGGCAGATTCTGGAAGATGCCGGCCAGAAAGACGACGGTCAGCACGATCAGCAGCGCCGAGACCAGCGAGGATACCTGTGTGCGCCCGCCGGCCTGTTCGGCGGTGGCGGTCTGCGAGAGGCTGGCGTCGATGGTGAAGCCCTGAAACAGACCGGCGCCGACGTTGGCCGCACCCAGCGCGACCAACTCCTGGTTGGCGTCGATGACGTAGTCATATTTCGCGGCATAGGCGCGTGCGGTGCCCAACGACTCGCCCACCGCCAGGAAGATGATGCCGACGGCGCCGAGCACGAGACTG
>JAPKMV010000970.1 GCA_026645635.1 Caldilineaceae bacterium | reverse complement strand
ATAGACCAGCGCGCCGGGCGCGTGCGTCGCAAAGCTGGCCGCGCTGTTCATCGCCGCGCCGCCCATGCGGTTGGCCGCGTCGATGACGATCTTGCCTTGCAGCGCCGCATGGTGCGCCTGGATCGTTTCATCCATAGCATTGCCAGGAATGGCGAAGACGACGACGGCGCCGAAGGCAAGCGCCTCCGCCACCGTCCCGACACTGACGCCCAACTCCTGCGCCAGCGCCTGGGTCGCCGGGTTGTCCACGGTGCGCACGCCGAACATCACATCGTGGCCGGCCCGCGCCCACTGGCCAGCCAGTGTACTGCCGACGTTCTTTGCACCCAAAACTGCGATTTTCATAGCATCTCCTTCTTGCTTCATTACCACAGGTAGCCGTCCTTCGGCGCCAGCTTGGGCGGCAGCTCGGTCTCGCCCAACGTCTCCCGCACATCGCGCTCGATGTTGCGGCAGATCGCCGACAGCGGCACGTCGGTAATCCGGTTCTCGAACGGGTCCTCGTTCACCTCACCGGTGCGCTGCACGATCGCGAAGACGAAGGCCAAGACCACCGACAGCGGCGCCAGCAGGAAGTCCACTCCCTCACGCGCCAGCGTCCCCACCAGACAGAGCGGCGTCAGCACGATGAAGAGCCACACGAACAGCCGCGTGAAGTAGTCGTACTGCCGCGGCACCGGGATGGACTTGATGCGCTCGCAGACCGCCTGTTGGCTGGCCAGCGCGGCCAACTGCCCTTCCAACTGAAAGCTGTCGAAGCCCTGCAAGATGCCGACGGCCATGGCGTCATAGATGCGGCGGCCCTGCGCCACCAGGAGCGTCCCCGCCTTGCTGGGCGCCTGCCGCAGTTCCGCCAGTTCCGCGGCATCCAGGTACGGCGCCAGCTCGTTCACATCCATCTGGCCGCGTAGTTGCATGCGCAGCGCGTTGACCCAGGCGATGTGGCGGTAGATCATCTCCCGCTTGAACGCGTCGGCAGGCTCCGCCTGATACTGCGGCGTGTGCCGGTGCGCGTCGGTGAAGGTGACGATCAGGCGGGCGAAGGTGCGGCTGGCGGCGGTGATAGCCGTCCACGCCTGGCTGGCCTCGCCCCAGCGGCCAAACGCCGTGTTGTTGCGAAAGGCCAGAAAGAGCGCCAGCGCCGTGCCCAGGATGCCCAGAACCCCGAACGGCGCCGCGACAACCGTCAGCCCCAGCACGCTGTAGGCCACATAGACCGCGACCGACCACACCAGCGCCACCAGCAGTTGCGGCCAGACGTACAGGGTCACTTTGCGCGGGTCGAAGTTGCGCTTCAGGATCACCGGTTCAACATCTCCACGACAAGCTCCGCCGCCGCGGCGCCGGAGTTCTGCTGCTGCCCGGTGATCAGATTGCCGTCGGCAATGGCAAAGGAGGAGAAGGGCGCGGCCACCTCGAAGTTCGTGTTCGGCAGTTGCCGTGCGCTTTCCTCGATGCGATAGGGCTGAATCCGCATCCCCACGGCGCTGTCGGCATAATCTTCCTCGGCGTCGGCGAAACCGGTCCACGTTTTGCCCGCCACCAGCAGATCACCATCGCTTGTCCGCGCGTCGAGCAGCAGCGTGGTCGAGTGGCAGACGGCAGCCGCCGGCTTGCCGGCTTCATAGAAGCGGACGAAGAGCTGGGCCAGCTCGGCGTTGCCCTTGAAGGTGTACATCGGCCCCTGACCGCCCACCAGGAAGATCGCGACATAGTCGTCGGGGTTCACCGCGGTCAACGCGCGCGTGTTCGCCAGCATCTCCTTGAACCACGCCTGCTGCAGGTAGCCCAGCGAGATCACGTCATGCGCGGAGTAGCCGCTGGCGTCCGTCGGATCAGAGTAGCCGTCCATCTGCAAGGCGCCGCCGGCCGTGGAGACCAGTTCCACTTCATAGCCCGCCTCCTGGAAGACATGCAGCGGGTGGGTCAACTCGGCGGCCCAGAAGCCAATGGGCCAGCCCGTTTGCCCGGAGATGGCCGGGCTGCTGGCCACCATCAGAATCTTGCCTTT
>JAPKMV010000096.1 GCA_026645635.1 Caldilineaceae bacterium | reverse complement strand
GCTGCAGGCTGGTCTGACGCCGGCCGCCGGGTTGACGCGGTCGTGCGCGTCCACTTCGACCAGTCGCCGCTGATCCGCTGGACGGTCGATCTGGACAGCCGCGGGACAGATCTGGGTGTCGAGATGCACTTTGTCACCGGCATTGCGCCCGGCGCCGCGGGCCGCGTGGCGGCCGGGATGCCCTTCGACGTGGTCACGCGGCCCGTAGCTGACAGTGACCTGCTGCCTCGCGTGGCGCCGCCCGAACTTGCGACGATCCTGCTCGGCCAGCGCGAACTGAACGTCGTCGATACCTTCCCCTTCCACGATTTTGTGGCGGTGACCGATGGCCACCGCACGGCTGCAATCCTTGCCCGCGGGCTGCGCGCCTACACTGCCGATGCCCAGGGCGTCATTCGGCTGCCGCTGCGCCGCGCCGTGGAGTGGCTGACGCGGGCTGATCTGCGCAACCGCGTGGGCGATGCCGGCCCCTTCTTCTACGTCCCCGGCGCCCGCTGTGAGCGCAGCGAGCGCCACGAACTGGCGGTCGTTTGCGGCGATTTCGCCCCAGAGTCAGCACAGTTGCAGGCCATCAACGCCGCCTTCCAGAACCCGCCACTGGTGGTCGAGGTCAGTGGCCAGGGCACACAGCGAAGTTGGCCGGTGCTGCGTGCGGAGGCGCCGCTGAGCAGCTTGCAGGTTCGCAACGGCGCGCTGCTGGCGCGGTTCTACAACCCCACCGACCAACTGGTCGAGTTGGGCCAGCCCTATCGTCAGACTGATGTGTGGGGCGAACCTGGCGACGAGGTTACCGAAGTTGCACCCAAGGGCATCGCCACCGTACAGTTGCCCCTCCTGCCGGCGGACGCACCGCAGCCCGCGCCGGCCGCAGTCCGGTGGCTTACGACGCCCACCTGGCGCGTCGGTGTGGACGCCAGCCGGCCTGACGCCGCCGTTTTGGCAGCGTTGGCAGAGCAGGTCGCAGCGCTCGAAACCCAGGCAGCGGAACTCACGGCGCAGATCGCGGCGACGGACGACGGCATCGCGCGGCTGCGCCTGCAACACCGGTTTTTCATTGTGCAGCGGGAAAGTGCAGAAGCGCGGCTGTCACTGCTGCTCAACCAGCGCAAGCTGGCCGAGAACCAGGCGCAGCGACGCCAAGCCTTGTACGAACCCGATCCAGAGATCGCAGCGATCGGGCTGGAATTGAACCAACTGCGCATCAAGCGGCGCATCTTCGACTACGTGGTTGCCGCGCTCTAAATTCAGACACCACAGAAACCGGGCGTTTTCGCACTGACGCAAACACAATCCGCAGATTGACGCAGATTACGCAGATGTGATGTCTACCATCTGCGAAAATCTGCGCAATCTGCGGATGAACGGTTGGCGCTCGCCGGTGTGGAGCTGCGCTCGCAATACGCTTGTCTTCTATCTGCTGTATCCGTTGTCTGCCAAAATTCGCTGCATACTTCGAGCCGGCCAGGGTGCGTTTCCGTCACCCTCTCACCCTCTCACCCCCTCACCCTCTCACCTTGCCAAGTACAGTCCTCTTCACCCCCGCCGAGAGCCAGACCCCGTGTGCATTTTCAAGTTGTCTGATCCGCTGCACTGCACTATAATTGCTGACACAGCGCGTTCAATCCTGCGTTCAGTTTACTTCGTTCCGTGTAACTGACATATACCGACAAACATCGTCCCATCCACGAAAGTGAGACAGCCATGCAAAACATGCTTCGGACAGTGGTAGGAATGCTGGCGGGCGCCGCTTTGGCGATCCTGTTCATGATTGCAGCCAATGTGCGCGCACAAGATGGCGCCACATCGACATTGGCCAGCGTCCCAGCACAGGCGCAGACCACGATCGTCGACGGCGCGTTGGCGGCCAGCACCAGCTTGCAGTATCAGGGCGTGCTGCTCAACCCCAGCACCGGGCAGCCGGTGGCTGACGGCACCTATAACATGACCTTCCGCCTGTACAACGCCGGCGGCGCGCAGCTCTGGTCCGAGCAGCAGAGCGTGCCGGTGAGCAAGGGGATGTTCAGCGTGCTGCTGGGCAATATGACGGCCATCGACCCCAACATCTTCAACGGCCAGGACCTGACGTTGGGCGTCCAGGTGGGCAGCGACCTGGAGATGGTGCCGCGCCAGCCGATTGCGCGCGTCCCCTATGCCTTCCAGGCGCTCACTGCGAACAACGCGGTGAATGCGACCAATGCCACCAACGCGACCAACGCCACGAATGCGACCAATGCCACGACAGCCAGCCAGGTGTGCAGCAGCGGCGGCGTCTGCAAGGACTATCGCAACACTGTCTTCGCCTATGCCACCATTCGCTCGAACGGAAGCACTGCCAGCGCGTTCCACATCGGCGATTCCGCGCTGGTCAACAACAACAACGACTATCGCTTCCGCCTGAAAGAGAGTTCTGATCAGAATGTGGATTACGACCCGGACCGACACGTGATTGTGGTGACGCCCTACGCGTGCGATGGCAACCTGACGCCGGCGTTCTTCCAGGTCTACAAGGTGCAAAACGATGGCCATGTCTATGTGCGGTTTGCGAATATGAGCGGTCAGCCGCGCTTGTGCAATTTCGGTGTTGCTGCATTCTATGTCAATCCATAAGGAAGGCATGACGATGCAAGAATCGGGCGCAACGTCCAGGCAGCGATCTGGATCGCACAAGATGATCAAGGCAGGGTTTTTGCTGGCAATCGTGGTGGCCAGCAGCCTGCTGTTGACGGTGGCTGCGCTGGCGCAGCAGTCGAGCCGTTATGACCTTGCCTGCTGGAGTGTCACCACCGGCGGCGGCGGGCTGCGCTCGTCGGCCAATTTTCGCCTGCAAGATGCTGTAGGACAGAACGCCAGCGGCGTCAGCACAAGCAGCAATTTCCAAATGCGCACCGGCGTCGTGCAGGATATGGCGTTTGCCGTGCCTTCGCCCACGCCGGCGCCCACCCATGTGCCGCCGCCCAGCGGGACGTTGACCATCAACCTGCCGCTGATCAGTTCGTATGTCACCATTCAACGCACCTGTCCGCAGTGAGGCAAACGATGAACTACCTGCGTATGCCCGTCAAAGGCTTAACTCTGCGCTCCCTGGCGGCCACGCTGCTGCTCCTGGCGGTGATTGTGGCGACGGTGGCCGGCGTCGGTCGTGCGGCGCCGCTCGGCCAGACCGGCGGCGCACTGGCTGTCGCCGCCTATGACCAGATCAACATTCGCTCTGGCCCCAGCACTGCGTTTGTCACGGTCGGCAACCTGGCGCTGAACCAGAGCTGCCCGATCATCGGGCGGGACACTTCCACCGGCTGGTGGCTGATCCGCTGCCAGAACGGCGTCACCGGCTGGGTCTCCCCCGACGTGGTGACGGTGGTGGGCGACACGTCGGGCGTACCCTCCTACACGGTGGGCGGCAGCGCCATCGTCGCCTCACCCGAGCCGCAGGCGCCGAGCCAGCCGACGACCTTCTCAGGCTGGCAGGCATCCTATTTTGCCAATGCCGACCTGGCCGGCGCGCCGGTGCTGGTGCAGGATGTACCGGACATCAACTTCGACTGGGGCAATGGCAGCCCCAGCCCCAATGTGCCGGTGGACAACTTCTCGGCGCGCTACATCCGCACGCTGAACCTGCCGGCCGGCAACTACCTGCTGACGCTGCGCATGGACGACGGCGCGCGCGTCTTCATCGACAACCAGCTTGTGATGAACGACTGGCGCGTCGGGTCGCAGCGCGAACTACAGCAGACGATCCCACTCAACGGCAACCACACCTTCACCGTCGAGTACTTCGAGGGCACCGGTCTGGCCAGCCTGTTCTTTGCGATCACGCCGATTTCGTCAGCGCCGACACCCACCCCTCCGCCACCGCCACCGCCCTACCAGCCTTCCGTGCCGACGCTGTCGGTGCCGCAGGATCAGTGGCGCGCTCAGTTCTACAACAACACGGGGTTGGGTGGTTCGCCGGCTGCGGCCATGTATCTGCCGCGTTCGGCCTATCAACTCGACCAGAACTGGGGCGCCGGGTCGCCAGCCGCGGGCGTCAATGCGGATTACTTCTCCGCGGTCTTCGAGGGCAATTTCTACTTCGCGGCCGGTGATTACATTTTCACCGCGCAGATGGACGACGGCGCGCGCGTCTATATCGACAATATCCTGATCATCGACGCCTGGAACGACGGGCCAAAAGAGCGCTCGAACCGGTTCAACAGCATCGGCGTCGGCTACCACAACATGCGCGTCGAGTACTACGAGCAGACGGGCAACGCCTATGTGCGGGTATGGTGGGCGCTGGCTGGCAGCACGAGTCCTACACCCACGCCAACACCGGGCGGCGGGGGGAGCGTGCCGCCACCACCGGGGCCGATAGCACCGATGTAAAGCGTCTTGGGGTTGTGATGCGGGGTGAGGGCGATCTGCTCTCGCCCCTTTTTTCGTCCGCTGCGCGCCAGACTACATCACAAAGCGCAGGGTAAGCACCAACACGATAAAGAGAATCGCCAGCACCAGCACTTTGTAGGCGTCGATGCCGGCGTCGGTGTAGGGGCGGCGGCGAAAGAAGTTGTTGCCCATGCGACGGCTCCTTACACGTTGCGCAGATAGTCGGTGACTGCACGCGCCTGCTCCCACGCTTTGCGGGCTGCCTGGCGCGCCTTCTGCGTTGCCTTCAGCGCGGTAAATTCCGCAGGAGAGAGTTCGCTGACAATGTAACCCTGGCGGGCGGAGAAACCGCGCACTTCCGTGGTGACTGCGGTCGCATCGGCGTCTGTTGGCGCCATCACCGGCGCTGATTCTGCCGGCGGTGGTGGCGCTGCAGTCGGTGCGTTTTCCGCTTCTGCCTGTTCTTCGGTGCGCTCGTCCGCCATCGCGTGCGCAACCAGCGCCGCCGCGGCCGCCGCTTCCGCCGCATGGCGCTCGGCGTCGGGGGGAGACGGCGCTGCATTCTGTTCCGCCGCGGGTTCGTCTACCGTCATCGCGTGCGCGACCAGCGCGGTCGCAGCCACCGCCTCCGCCGCATGGCGCTCGGCGTCGGGGGGAGGCGGCGCTGCATTCTGTTCCACCGCGGGTTCGTCTGCCGTCATCGCGTGCGCAACCAGCGCGGTCGCGGCCACCGCTTGCGCTGCCGCATGGGAGTCAATCTCAGCGCTTTCCGGGGCAGCGACTGTTGCCCCGGACGGCGCATCCGCCGGTAAAGGGGCGTTGGCAACAGTGTGGACGGCAGCGGCGCGCGCCCAGGGCGGTGCAGGATCGACGGCGAGCGACCCGCGGCCATTGGCTTGTTCGGCGCGCAGCACAGCGGCGGTGACGGGAACGGCGGCGCGCGGCGCAGGTTGGGCGTCGGTTTCGTTTTCCAGCAAGACCCCTGGACTCTGATACTCCGTGGCTGTCCAGGTGACGCCCGGCTCCGACGGAATCTCTCGGCTGGCGGCGGCGCGCTTCTGGCTCTCCAACTGCTGTTCCAGCGCGGCGATGCGGCGGTCGGTGATGTACATGCGCCGCTGGCGAAAATAGAGCCATTCCCAGACTGTCGAAAGGCAGAAACCGATGATGAACCCTGCGAGCAAATACCACCAGAAGGCTGCTGTCATGTCTGATATCCTCCACGGATGGGCCGCCCGCCGGGTTTGACAAATGCTGCAAGGCAGGCAGTCGAACAGTGGCCGGCTACATCATACAATGCGCGGATCGAAGTGTCAACGCGCCCGCCGCTGCCGGGCAGCCTCGAAGAGGATGACGGCGCCGGCCACCGCGGCATTCAGCGATTCCGTCGCGCCGTGCATGGGGATGTGCACCGGCTGGCAGAGTGTGCGGGCGTCCGCGCCCGGCCCGTCCGCTTCGCCGCCGATCACCAGCGCCGCCGGCTGTCCCCAGGCCACCTGATCGTAGGGGATGCCCGCTGCGGCTTCGGCGACGAAACAGGCCAGCCCGGCCAGTTGGGCGCGGATGGTGGCCCAGTCGTCGATGCGTTGGAGGGGCAGGCGAAAATGAGCGCCCATGCCGGCGCGCAGCACCTTGTCATTGAAGGGATCGACCGCGCCCGGGCCGAAGATCACCAGGTCAGCGCCGGCTGCCTCGGCGCTGCGCAGGAGCGCACCCGCGTTGCCCGGGTCGCGCACGCCATCCAACACGAGCACCAGCGACGGCGACGGCGGTCGCGGCGGCGCAGGCATGGGCAGAATCGCCAGCACGCCCTGCGGCGTCAGCGTCTCCGCCAGCGCCGCGAAAACGGTGCCTGCGCAGGCCACGCACTCGCTGCCGGTTGCCGCAACCCGGTTGACCAACGCGGCGGCAGCCGGGTTGGCATCTGTCAGCGCGGGGTCAAAAAAAAGCGTGACCGGCGCGCTCCCGCTGCGCAGGGCATCGTCGATCAGCCGCACGCCCTCGACGACGATCTGCTGCGCGGTCTCGCGGGCCTTGCGGCTGGCAATGAGGCGGCGCACCGCCTTGACTCGCGGGTTATGGATGCTGGTGATGGCGGTTGCAGGCGGCAAGGACATGGCAACATCCGGCTGGAAATAACGACGGCAGAGCCATGTGGCTCTGCCGTCGTGCGTCTGTCACAGAAACGCGATGTGCTACCGATTGGGTGGCGGGTCAGCGTGGCGCCGCCCCGCTCAGTTCAGGTTCGCCTTGGCCACATCGACCAGTTTGCCGAAGGTGGCGGCGTCGGTGGCGGCGATATAGGCCAGCACCTTGCGGTCGACTTCGACATTGGCAACTTTCAGGCCGTGGATGAACTGATTGTAGTTGAGGCCATTCTGCCGCGCGCCGGCGTTGATGCGCTGAATCCACAAGCGGCGAAAATCGCGCTTGCGGTTGCGGCGGTCGCGATAGGCGTAAAACAGGGACTTCAGCATCGCTTCGTTGGCGCGGCGAAATAGCCGGTGCCGGGTGCCGAACTGTCCCTTGGTGAATTTGAGGACCTTCTTGTGTCGCTCTCGGGCGTACACCTTAGGTCGTGAACGTGGCATTGTTTGTCTCCTTTCGTGAGGGCGGGTGCGACATCAGCCGCACCACTTAGTCAGCCGCTCACGTGCGGTTGGTTGATCTTACTGCTCGACGGCCTGGCCACCCATCTGCTTGACCTGCTTGACGATGTAGGTGACAGTGGTGGGCACGGCGTGCCGGAAATCGCTCTTCTTGCTGCTCTTCTTGCGCCGGCGCAAGTGGGTGCGACCCGCATTCATCCGCATGACCTTTCCATTCTTGGTCACACGAAAGCGCTTAGCCGTTCCCTTGTGGGTCTTTAACTTCGGCATATTGGCCTTCTTTCTCGCTAAATCATTCGTCTCTGTGACAGACTCATGCACATGCATTGCGCCTGACCAAAGTCAGGCACAATCGGGCAGAATAGCTGAGTTCGGCCCAAAAGTCAATTTGCCGCAGGTGTGGACGGAGAAAAAGAACAGGGCCGGCAAACCGGCCCTGTCGGAGTATTCGTCGGTGCGGACGCTGCTTCTGTGTGTCCGAGCGCCGGCGTGGGCGCTTAACTGGAGGGCGCGAGCACCATCACCATGCTGGACCCGTCGAGCAGGGGCATGGATTCGACGACGGTCACGTCGGCGACATCCTTGGCGACTCGTTCCAGCAGGTCGCGACCGACATCTGGGTGCTGCATTTCGCGCCCGCGAAACCGGATGCGCACTCGAGTCTTGGCGCCTTCCTCGGTGAACTTGCGGATCTTCTTGACGATTACCTGTATGTCATGTTCGTCAGTCTTTGGGCGCAACCGCAGCTCTTTGACCTCGATCTGCTTTTGCGCCTTGCGCGCTTCACGCTCGCGCTTCTGCTTGTCATACAGATATTTGCCGTAATCCATCAGGCGGCACACGGGTGGATCGGCATTGGGCGCCACTTCCACGAGGTCCAATTGCTTCTGGCTGGCGATGGCCAGCGCCTCGCGGATGGCGAGGATGCCTAGCTGCTCCCCGGTCTTGTCGATGACACGCACGCGCGGGGCGCGAATCTCCGAATTGATGCGCGTCAGATCGGCAGTTGGGCGGGGCATTTCTCTTCGAGTGATAAGTGTTCTCTCCTGTGTTGTCGCTGTTCAAGTGTTGCTGGGTAGGGGTGGCTTGCTGCGCACGTCTGCGCGAAAATTTTGCCAGTGTCCCTCCCACCGGAATGCGGGCAGTATATCACCCCACCTCTGGAGCGTCAAGTCTCCTACAGGAGCGGTGGTCCCAACATTCCGGGAATGGGCCAGGGATATCTGTTGGTGCGGAGAACCGCCTGGCCCATTCCCGGAATGCTGACGCACCCATCACGTGTAGTCAATCCACAGGCGCGCCGGGGTGCAAGGAGGCTACGCCGTGTGGTGGTGGTCGTTGCTGACGGCAGCGACGCCGTAGAAGCGCGCCAGCACGCGCTCGATCACGGCGTAGAGCACCTGCGCTTGCACCGGTTTGGCGATGTAATCGTCCATACCCGCTTCCAGGCAGCGCTCCTCATCGCCCTTCATGGCGTGGGCCGTCATGGCGATCACCGGCATGTGCTCTCCGTTGTGGGATTCGCGCGCACGCAGGAGGCGGGTCGCATCCAGCCCGCCCATTTCCGGCATTTGGACATCCATCAAGACCAGATCGAAGGGCTGCGCGGCCAGCGCATCGAGCGCTGCGCGCCCGTTGTCGACAACCTCGACAACATAGCCGCGGCGCCGGAGCATCGCCACCGCCAGTTTCTGGTTGACGGCGTTGTCTTCGGCCAGGAGGATGCGCCGCGCATCGGCGGGCGCCGCGGGCGGCGTTTCGCTTACGGGCGCGGGCGGCGCATCGGTTGCTGGCGTTGGCGTGGCCGGCACGTGATCCAGGCAGGTCATCAGCGCGGTGGCCAGCCGCACGGGGTTGAGCGGCTTGACCAGATAGTCGCAAGTCACCGTCCGGCTGGTAAAGTCGACGGCGGCGCCGTAATCGATGGGCGCAACCAGAGGCAGACAGTCGAACGGTGCGGGCATGAGCTGGTTGAGCGCCCCCAACGCTTCCCGTGCGCCGTCGCTTCCTACCGGAATATCGACCA
>JAPKMV010000969.1 GCA_026645635.1 Caldilineaceae bacterium | reverse complement strand
CAGCGTCTCGCCCGCCTCACCCCGATCCCACGCCAGGTAGGGCAGCGGCTTGCCGTCGAAGTCCAGGTGCAGCCCACTTTCGTTCGCGGAAAGCCGAATCTCGCGCACGCCCAATCGCTGCAAATCCGCCAGCATCGCCTCGTCGAAGCGCAGCGCACCCCACGGCAGCCCGGTGATCGCCTGCCATTGGGCATCGGTCACCTCATTGACCAGAAAACTGCCGTTTTCCCGGTAGTACACCGGAATGTGAAGCACCGGGCGCGAACCCGCCGCTGTCAGCACCGCGCGCTGCTCTGTCTGAAACGCTGCACCGCTGGCGTCTGCACTGGCCAACGGGATCGCCGCAGCATCTGCGGGGCGAGGGAAGTGCACCGTGACGCCCACGCCCAACTGTGGCAGAATCGGCAGCAGGTCGACGATTTCCGGCGGCAGGGCAAAGCCGAGCTGTGCGGCCAACGCTGTGGCGTTTTGCAGCCGGGTTGCATCCCAGGCCAGGCCGGGCAGCGCTGCGCCGTTGACAAAGATGCGCAGCCCATTGGGCGTATTGCTGATCTGCACGTGTTGGATGCCGGCGTTGCTGGCCACGTCGATCGCAGCACCCGGCAGACGCAGCCGGTCAATGCCGCCAGGAAGCACCGCAGCCAATTCAGCGGGTGTGACCCCGGCCAGGGTCGGTGTGCCGCTGCTGTCATAGTCGATGCTGATCGCAGGGAGGTCGAGTACCAGCCCGGATGCGTCGAGCGCGGCGGTCAGGCCAGCGTCTGGCCGCGCCGAACAGCCGGCAAGGAGCAGGCCAAAGAGTATCAAGATCAAGAAAGAAACGCGGCGCCGCATGACACTCCTTTCAACGACGAAATTCTGTTGGATGGATTTTACCATAGTGGCGCGTGATCTCGGTTGCGGCGGCGGGGAAAACGAAGGTGTTGGAACACGATAGCTCCGCAAGAACCCGCCCCCATCCGCCAAATCCGCAGTCTATTGAGTATAATCACTGCCCATGACAACACAATCGCAAGACCACACTATCCATGACGGGGCGCGCACGCCGGAACAACTTGCCTGGACGCGACCGCGGCTGGCGACCGTGCAGGACGGCGATATGGTGATGCTGGTCGCCTCCGACTACACGCGCATCCTGGTGCGGGCGCGGGCCGGGCAGAGCACGCATACCCACCAGGGCATGTTTGCCCACGACGCCATCATCGGGCAGGCGTGGGGCGCAGCGGTGTTCAGCCAGGCGGGACACCGCGCGCTGGTGCTCGAACCTGCGCTGGCGGACTTGATCCGCCACCTGAAGCGCGCCACGCAGATCATCTATCCCAAGGACGCGGCCTACATCGTGCACCGGCTCAACCTGCGCGCGGGCAGCCGCGTGATCGAGGCGGGCACAGGCAGCGCCGGGCTGACGACCGCGTTGGCCTGGGCCGTAGCGCCCGACGGCATCGTTTACACGCACGAGGCGCGGCCGGACATTTTCCGCGTGGCGCGCCAGAACCTGGAACGGGTGGGGTTGCTCCCCTTCGTGCGCATGTTCGAGACCGACATTGCCGACGGCTTTGGCGCCAGCGAGGTGGACGCACTCTTCCTCGACGTGCGCGAACCGTGGGTCTATCTGCCCCAGGTGCGCGCCAGCCTGCGCGTGGGTGGCTTCTTCGCCAGCCTGCTGCCGACGACGAACCAGGTGATCGACTTGCTCACCGGGCTGGAAGCGCACAGCTTCGCCGACATCGCCGTGGAGGAACTGCTGCTGCGCCCCTACAAGCCCACGCCCGACCGCTTCCGCCCCGACGATACGCTGATTTCGCACACCGGCTTTCTGGTCTTTGCTCGCTGCATCGATGCGGGCGAGGAGAGCAACCGCTGGCAGCGCAAGGAGCGCAACCGCTACGCTGCGCGGAAAAAAATGGAAGCCGCCATCGCCGCCGAAGCCGCCCGCCGCGCAGTGGAACATCCGGACACCAGTGGGAAGAAATACCCGCCCCTGCCGCTGCCGTAGGAGGGACGACGGGCGAGGAATGG
>JAPKMV010000968.1 GCA_026645635.1 Caldilineaceae bacterium | reverse complement strand
ATGATTCAGAATGCTTTTAATCCGCGAGAATCCGCCTCATCCGCCAAATCCGCGGTCTATCCAATTCCCATGCCCAGAAAGAAGCCAATGATGATCACATCCAAGACATCCGTGGTCGGCCTGATCGGCTGGCCGGTGAGCCACAGCGTCAGCCCCGCGATGCACAACGCGGCGTTCGCCCACTTGGGGCTGGACTGGGCGTACCTCCCGCTGCCCGTGGACCTGGCGCGACCTGATGCTGTGGTGCAGGCGGTGCTGGGGCTGCGCGCGCTGGGGCTGCGCGGGGCAAACGTCACCGTACCGCACAAGCAGGCGGTCATGTCTGCGCTCGACCGGCTGACACCCGCGGCCCAGGCCATCGGCGCGGTGAACACCATCTTCCTCGACCAGGATGGCGCGTTGGCCGGCGACAACACCGACGCGCCCGGCTTCATCGCCGACCTGCGCGAGCATGGCGTCGCCCCTGCGGGGCTGTCCGTGCTGGTGCTGGGCGCGGGCGGCTCGGCGCGGGCGGTGGTCTACGGCCTGGCCGATGCCGGCGCGCGCACCATCGTCATCGCCAACCGCACCGTGGACCGCGCCGCGACGCTGGCCGCGGAGTTTGCGCCCCATCACCCTGGCTGCCGGATCAGCGCGGTGGACATGGACAATCTGCCCGCCCACGCGCCACAGGCCGATCTGATCGTCAACTGCACGGCGCTGGGCATGACGCCCCAGGTGGAAAGCAGCCCGTGGCCGGAGGATCTCGCCTTTCGTCCCGGGCAAATCGTCTACGATCTCGTCTACAGCCCGCGCGCCACGCGCTTCTTGCAGCAGGCCGCGGCGGCGGACGCCCACGCCATCGGCGGCATCGGGATGCTCGTGTGGCAGGGGGCATTGGCCTTCCAGCGCTGGACCGGTGAGGCGGCGCCGGTGGCCGTCATGCGCCAGGCCGTGGACGCGGTGCAGTTGCCTGCCGCGCCGGAGCCAATTCACCCACCTTTTGCCGGCAGGGTGCGCCGCGCCGTGGCGGACAATGCGGCGGCCATCGCTGCGCTCAACCGCCAGGTGCAAGCGCTGCACGCCGCAGCCGTACCCGATTTCTTCAAGCCGCCTTCAGCCACCACCTTCCCGCCGGACTTCTGGCAGGAACGGTTGGCGGAGGCAGACGTCGTCATCCTGGTCGCCGAGCACGAGGGGATGGTCGTCGGTTATCTCTATGCTGATACAACGCCAGCGATTGAGACAAACTCAACTTACGCCCGCCCGCGCTTCTACATTCATCACATCGGCGTAGACGCGGCGCAGCGGGAGCGGGGCGCAGGCACGGCGCTGATCGACGCGGCCAAAGCGTTTGCCCGCCGTGAGGGCATCACCCTGCTGGCGCTCACGACCTGGACCTTCAATGAACAGGCCGTGCGCTTCTTCACCCGCGCCGGGTTTGAGGTGTACAACTATCGCATGTGGATGACTATTTAGCCTTTAGCCGCCGCAGCAGTTCGTCGTTCGACGGCTCCCGCTTGAGCAGGTTGAGCAGCCCCAACATCGCCGACTTCGGGTCGCGGCCGGCGAGCGCGCGGCGCAGCAGCGCCAGCTTCTGCATCTCCGCCGGCGTGTAGAGCAACTCCTCGCGGCGGGTGCCGCTGGCCAGCAGGTTGATCGCCGGGTAGATGCGCGCCTCAGCCAGGTTGCGGTCGAGCACCAACTCGCTGTTGCCCGTGCTCTTGAACTCCTCGAAGATCAGGTCGTCCATGCGCGAACCGGTCTGCACCAGCGTCGTGGCAATCACGGTGATCGACCCGCCGTGTTCGATGTTGCGCGCCAGGCCAAAGAAACGCCGGGGGATCTCCAGCGCCTTGGCGTCGATGCCGCCGGAGAGCGAACGGTTGGCGCCGCGGGTGTTGAGGTTGTAGGCGCGCGTCATCCGTGTGATGCTGTCGATCAGCACCACCACATCGCGCCCGCATTCCAACTCGCAGCGGATGTGAGCCATGGTCAGTTCCGCCAGGTTGACATGGTCCGCGATGGCCTGGTCGTTGG
>JAPKMV010000967.1 GCA_026645635.1 Caldilineaceae bacterium | reverse complement strand
GATCTATGCCGTGGATGACGCTGCACTTACCCTCGGCGGCGAGCCGCTCTGCCCGCCGCAGGCTCTCCTGCTCAATCCAGGTTTCGAGGCAGAGACGGTAGCGCCGTGGCAGGAAATCGGGCAATGTCTCGCGCCGGCAGACGGTGAGGCGCACAGCGGCGCAGGCTTTGCCCAGGTGCAAAAGAACGCGGCGTGCGCGTCACTCTTTCAGGATGTCTACACCGCAATCGAACCGGGCGCCGCCACTTTCAGCGTCTGGTTGCGTGCGACGGGGGCAACGCCGGCGCGCGGGCAGCTTGCGCTGCGTGCGATAGGTGATAAGGCCGAACTAGCCGAGACTGCGTTCAACTTGACTGATGCCAACTGGACCTGCCTGGAGGTCACATTGGAGCCGCAACTCACCGGCCACAGGCACTGGCGCCCCGAGATCTACTTCAGCACAGAGGGCGCCGCCTACGCCGTGGACGACGCCGCGCTTACCCTGGGACTGGCCGGCGCCTGCCCGCAGACCAACTATGCGGTACGGCGGCTGGAGTGGCTGCCGGGTACGGTGGCCTACCCTGGCTCCGGCGTCAGCGGGGTGATGGAGGTCGAGAACCTGGCTGCTGCGCCCGCCGCCTGGCCGCACACGCTGCGCTACTGGCTGGCTGCAACGCGTAATGGTCCGTCTCTATATGATGAGGCCAGCGGCGTCGTGGCTGTGCCACCGCTGGCAGCCGATGGCAGCAGCGGCTCGCTCTACTTCGACCTGGCGCTGCCGCCTGCGCTGGAGCCGGGGAAGACCTACTACCTGGTGCTGGACACGGGCGCGACGTCCCTGCCGGCCAGCCAACGCCGCCGCGCCCTGTCGTTGGAGTTGGAACCGTGTGCGGCCGATTCGTTCTACTGCGACATACCCAACGGCTTTTGGGCGCAGGCTGAAGCCGAGCGTTGGTATGACCTCGGCATCACCAACGGCTGCCGCAGCGACACGCAGCCCTATCGCGACCTGCCCTTCTGTCCCCAGCAGACGCTGTCAGTGGATACGATGGCAGTCTTCCTGCTGCGTCACGTGATCGAGCCGGTTTTCCGCCCGACCGCACCTTTCCAGGGAGTCTACGCCGATGTGCCGGAGAGCCACCGGCGCAGCCTCTGGATCGAGGCGCTGTACGAGCAGGTTGGGTTTGTCGAGCGCAGCAATTGCCCCCAGGTTGAAGGTGAAGTGCGTTTCTGCCCGCAGGCGCCGCTGCTGCGCGAGGAACTCCTGCGTTACCTGGCCGCCGCACGGCCAGTGACGCCTACGGTGGACGCGCCGGTCCATTTCGTCGACTTGGCCGGCGATCCAGAACTCGCTGCGTTGGCAACGGCGTATTGGCAGGCCGGCGTTTTGCCCGATAACGACCCCGCCTGTCCCGATCTCGGTCGAGGCCCGCGCTTCTGCCCGCAGGCGCCGGCCCGCCGCATCGATGCCGCGGTGTGGATGGTGCGGGCGTTTGGGGAATAGGCCCCACGCCAGCGGCGTCAAATCGCTCGCCGGGTGTTCGATTTTTCTACCGCCCCACCCCCAACCGCGCCTCAACCCTCAACCCCGCCCACTTGAGATGCGCCTCGAACGCCGCCACCTGCGCCGTATCGACCAGCAGCGTGTCAGCCGCCAACTCACCGCGAATGTATGGCTGCAGCGTCTTGCTTGCCTTGAGCGCGGCCAACGTCTCCGGCTGCTGGCAGCGCAGCACCGTGACGCCAGCCACTTCCACCGCAACCGGCTGGCCGGCCCAGTTTGGACGCAACCAACCGATCTCAGTAGCCCGCTTTATCTGGCCATGACCTCAACCGCGTCGCGCCCATCGAGCAGACGGAGCCGCTGGATTTGTGGGTCGTACAACCCAAGAATGATGCGTTCCCAGCCAGGCCGCCATGCGTCGATGGGGTAGGTGTCCACGACGCAGTCGCCTGGCCGCCACGTCGAAGTGGGGTAGGCGCCCGACTGCGGCCAGCGGTCGATCTGCTCCATGATCTGCCCGCCGGCATCCAACGCCTG
>JAPKMV010000966.1 GCA_026645635.1 Caldilineaceae bacterium | reverse complement strand
GACCCTGCGCGCCCGGAGCGCCGACTGATCGTACATGGTTCGCAACCACTAGCAGCGCAGTTCGACCTGCGGGAAGTTGAGCAGGCGAACGTGCACGCGGTCGATTCGTTGGCGCTGATCGACCGGCGCCAGTGCTATGTGACCATCGATGCGGCGTTTTGTCGCTTGCTGGGTGTGGAGCCAGAGCAGTTGATTGGCCAATCAGCCGGTCTTCAGCTCGGGTTGGACGTCTATGACGAACACATTCGGCCCTGTGTTGAGCGCGCATTTACCGGCGCTGCGGCGGCGTTGCTGCTGCTGACGACCCACGCCACGGAGGGCGCGCTGCGGCTGATTGCCGTCTTCTACCCTTGTCTTGGGTTGGACGGGCGGATCGAGTATGTGCTCGTGCGGCTGCGTGACGACTCGGCGCACCACAAATCGCACCTGGCCGCACAGTGGCGGCGGCAGGCTGCCCTCCAGGCATTGGAGCGTGCGCTGATCGGCGGGGCCGAATTGGAAAAAATCGGTGCGGTGGCTGTGCATGACCTGCTCGAACAGATCGGCTGTTATGCGGTGACGCTGCAAGTGCCCGGCCGCGAGCACGCACTGCCGGAGGAAGCCGCTGCGGCGCCCCAACAAATTGCTGAGGCAGTCACCGCCAATGCGCAGATCGAGCCTGGCGAGCGTGTGCGGATTCCGCTCCGAACCCAGGGCGTTTCCTTGGGCGAACTGGTGCTGCAGCTTGCGCAAGGCAGGACGCTGTGGGCGGAAGAGCGCAGTTTCAGCGACGCTGTGGCCGATCTGTTGGCGCAGGCGCTCTTCCGCGACAACATGCGCACCCAGATTCAGCAATACACCACCAGCCTGGAGCGCATCGTGGCGGAACGCACCCAGGAGGTGACGCGGCGCCGTCACGCGGCCATGGGCATCCACGATGTGATGGGGATGCTGATCTCCAACCAGCCGCTGCCGGTCATCCTCGACCATGTCGTGCGTCAGGCGGAGAACATGCTTGCCGCAGACGCCGTGGCCATCCTGGAGGCGCAAAGCAAGGATGACGAAAGCGCCTTTGCTCCTCTGTCGATCGACGACCCCTATTCCAACGTGACGGCCGCCGATTTGGAAGAAGTGCAGCCGCTGATCGCCAAGGTGGCCCAACAGCGCCAACCGCTGATCGGCCACAGCGCAGAATGGGGCGATACGCATGACGGCCGCTATCATACGCATCTGGTCGTGCCGATGGTCGCGGCAACCGATGTGGTCGGCGTAGCGGTCTATTTCTTTCTGGCTGAGCGCGCATTCACTAGCGACCAGATCGAAACCGCGGTGGTGCTGAGCGAGCAGATTTTTGTGGCAGTGGAGAGCAATCGGCTGCAGATGCGCGCCCAGGAAGGCGCAGCGCTGAAAGAGCGCGAGCGGCTGGCCAGCGAACTGCACGATGCCGTGACGCAGTCGATCTACAGCCTGAGTCTGTTTGCAGAAGCCGGACGCCGGCTGGCCTCCATCGGCAAGCTGGAGCGGGTGCAGGAGTATCTGGAACTGTTGGGCGAGACGGCGCAGCAGGCCATGAAGCAACTGCGGCTGCTGCTCTACGAACTGCGCCCGGATGTGCTGGCGCAGATCGGGCTGCTGGGTGCGCTGCATCAGCGGCTGGATGTGGTGGAGCGCCGCGCGGGCATCGAGGCGATTCTGGATGTCGCCGGCCCCTTCCGCCTGCCGCCGGCGGTGGAGGAGGGGCTTTATCGCATTTCGCAAGAAGCGCTCAACAATGCGCTCAAACACGCAGCCGCGCGGGTGGTCAACGTGCGCGTGCGTATTACGGGCGACGTCGTCACGCTGGAGGTCATCGACGATGGCGTCGGCTTCTCGCTGGCGCCGGAGGCCATCGAGCACAGCGTCGGTATCGCGCACATGCGCGAACGCGCGGCTGCCCTCAACGCGGATCTTGTGATTGACTCGGCGCCGGACAAGGGCACGCGCGTCGCCGTGACGGTGCTCGTACCCGGGATCGGCAGCACCGTGAGCAATGGCGCCGGCGGC
>JAPKMV010000965.1 GCA_026645635.1 Caldilineaceae bacterium | reverse complement strand
CCAGGACATAGCGTCCCTCCGGCGTGCGCTTGATGTTGGCCGGCTTGATGTCGCGGTGGATCACCGCACGGGGGCGCCCGCTCTCCGGGTCGCGCTGGCGGTGCATGTAAGCCACGGCCTGCATCACCTGGTCCATGCAGGTGAGCGCCTCGGCGATCGGCAGCGCGCCGTTGCTGGCCAGCGCCTCCTGCATGTTTTCGCCCGGCACATACTCCATCACCAAGTATTGGCGCCCGCCCTCGTCCAGGAAGTAATCGATCACCTGGGGCAAGCCGGGGTGGCGCAGATGGGCCAGCAGCACCGCTTCACGACGAAACTGGCGCTGCGCATCCTCGCTGTTGTTGAGATTCTCTTTGACGGCCACCAGGCGGCTCGCCAGGTTCAGATCCTCGGCGAGATAGACCGCGCCCATGCCGCCGCGGCCCAGGGGCTGGCGGATGCGATAGCGGCGATGGTGCAGGTAACTGCCAGCTTCCAAAATGGTTACGTCCCCCAACTGATGCGTTCGCGAATCCAGTCGTAGTCGCCGCTGCCGTAGCCGCCGCCGATGTCGAAGAGCTTGCGCTGGTTGCTGCCGTCGGTGTTCATCACCCAGACCGCCCAGGCGCCGCCGCGGTTGCTCACGAAGGCGATGCTCTTGCCGTCGGGTGAACTTGCACCCAGGCCGTCGATGGCGGGGTCGGTGGTCAACTGCTGCATACCGCCGCCGTCGAAGTTGACGACCCACACATCCCAGTTGCCCGCGCGGTTGGAAGAAAAGAGCACGCGCGACCCCAGATTGCCCGACGGGATGTCCGACGTATTGTCTGTGGCCCGCAGCGGCTCGCCGCCGCGCGTATCCGCAGCGTAGATGCCACATCTGCTGCCGCCGGCCCAGGAGTTGCAGCCCTGGAACGCAATGCGCCAGTTGTCCAGATAGACCGGGTAGTCGCCAAACAGTTCACGCCCGCTGTAGAGCAGGGGGCCGGCATCCTGCTGTACGCCGGCGTCCGCCTGCCAGTAGAGGCGCGGCTTGCGGTCGCCGACTTTGGCCGAGGTGTAGACCATGCTCTCCAGCGAGGGCGAAAACTGAGGGAAGGAGTCTTCGGCGTTGATCGTAACCGGGCGCCGGTTGCCGCCGCTGCTGCTGGCGCGCACAATGGTTTCGTCGCCGCCGCCATCGCCATTGACCAGCAGGTAGCCGCCAGTGAGGTCGGGCTGGCGCCAGTTGGCGAACTGGTTGATCACGCTGTTGGACGCCAGATCGTAGATCAGCGTGTCCATCGTCCGGCCGTTGGAGCGGGTGAACGCAATTTTGCCGGTGAGGGGGGCGCTAACTGCCGGCTCCGGTGCGGCCGTACCTTCAGCATCGGCTGCCGGTGCGGCCGTGTCGCTCTCAGTCGCGCCAGTGCCGCTGGCGACACTGGAAGTAGCGGCGCCAGTGGCACTGGTTGCTGCCGTCGACGCGGTTGCCGCCGCGCCGCTGTTGCCCGTCAGTGCATCGAGATAGACCGTGCCGCTGCTGGCCACGCCGTCGGGGGCGCCGTCCAGCACCAGCGCACGCAGCGTAAGCGGCGCAGTGAGCGGATTGCCGGTGGCGCCGCTGATGGGGCCATTGGGCCACTCACGGCTGGCGGCCAAGGTCGCGGACATGGGCGCCCAGCCGGTGTGGTTGATGCGCCCAAAGGTTGTCTGCCAGACCTGGTTGGCGGCGTCGCGCACCCAGGCATTGAGAAAGTGGCCGGATCCATCACCGTAGACCTGGATGGTCAGGCTCTGGGCGCCGGCAGGAATGCGCAGTTCCGGCTGCGCCAGGAAGACGACGTAGTTCTCGCTGCCTGCGTTGGCGGGGAAGTCATAGGCCAGTGCGGCCGAGGCTGCACCGCTCTGCGCCTGAGCGGTGGACTGGGTGAGCGTGGCGTAGGGCTGATCGCCGCGGCGCCAATTCCCCAGTGGCTCGAAGCTGGTGATGGTGTTGCCCCCGGCGCTGGCGGCGCTGCCAACAGTCGCGGCAGGTTGGCTGGCCGGCGCCTGGGTGGCAGCCGCCTG
>JAPKMV010000964.1 GCA_026645635.1 Caldilineaceae bacterium | reverse complement strand
GGCGCAGATCGCCCACAGCGCGGGCGCGCTGCTGGCCGTGGACAACACTTGGCCGTCGCCGCTAGGCCAACGCCCGCTGGAACTGGGCGCCGATGTGGTGATGCACGCCACCACCAAGTACCTGGGCGGGCATAGCGACCTGCTCGGCGGTGCGCTGATCTTGCGGGAGCCGGGGCCGCTCCTGGAGCGCCTCCGCACCGTGCAATCGCTGGGCGGCGCGGTGCCTTCCCCCTTCGACTGCTGGCTGCTCCTGCGCAGCATCCGCACGCTGCCCTACCGCATGGCCGCGCACAGCGCCAACGCGCAGCGGGTGGCGGAGTTCCTGGCCGGCCACCCCGGCGTGGCCGTGGTGCACTATCCGGGGCTGGCGTCGCATCCGGGCCACGCCATCGCCGCGCGGCAGATGCAGCGCTTTGGCGGCATGTTGTCGATCCAGGTGCACGGCGGCGCGCCCGCGGCGATGGCCGTGGCTGCACGGGTGAAACTCTTTACCCGCGCCACCAGTCTCGGCGGCGTCGAGAGTCTGATCGAGCATCGCGCCTCGGTGGAAGGGCCGCAGAGCACCACCCCGCCCGACCTGCTGCGCATCTCCATCGGCCTGGAACATCCGGACGACCTGATCGCCGATCTGGATGCGGCGCTGGGGGAGCACAATCTCTAATCTCCAATCTCATGCAACGAGAGGTTGGAGATTAGAGATTGGAGACTGTGACAACACGATGTACAAATTTTCACGAATCACCGAGGACGAGATCAGGACGGTCCTGGGCTGGCGCTACGAGGACCTGACCCATCTGCTTCAGCCCAAAGCCGAAAATTTCAACAACGACCTGGCAGCCATGCTGCGCCCCGAATACAACTACTATGCGGTGCGCGACGAGCAGGGCGAGTTGGTGGGCTTCTGTTGCTACGGCGAGGATGCCCAGGTGTTCGGCGGCGACTACACCGCGCCGGCGCTGGATGTGGGGCTGGGGCTGCGCCCTGATCTGGTAGGACAGGGGCGGGCGCGCACCTTTCTCCAGGCGGTGCTGGATTGGGGCGCCGCGCAATTTGCGCCGGAGATGTTCCGTTGCACCGTGGCTGCGACCAATCCGCGCTCGCAGCGCATGTTTGCCCGCGCCGGTTTCATGACCGTGCAGCGCTTTGCCACCTTCGACACGGTGAACATCGACTTCATCGTCATGGTGCGGGTGGCCGAAGCGGTCACCGCAGCGTGATCAGCCCGGCTCCTCCACCAACGTAAAGGTCACCTGCATCTCCTGACCGCCGCGCAGCAGGGTCAGCACCACTTCGGCGCCCACCACGTATTCGCTCTCGATCAGGGTTTCCAATTGTTCGAGGGAACGCAGCGGCGTGTCGTCGAGCGCCAGAAGGATGTCACCGCCAATGTAGATGCGCTGGTTGCCGACGATAGTCTCCTGCTGTGCGCCGACGACGCCGGCCAGGTCGAGCGGCGAAGCCCGGTAGAGCTGCACCAGGAGCACGCCTTCGCTCACCGGCAGCTTGAGCACCTCCGCCAGCCCCGGCGTCAGGTTATAGCCGTAGCGCACACCCATCCACGGGTGACGATAGCGCCCCAGCGTGAGCAAGTCGGGCAGCATCCGTTTGATGGTGTCGATGGGCACGGCAAAGCCGACGCCGGCGTTGGCGCCCGTCGGGCTGAAGATCGCCGAGTTGATGCCGATGACCCGCCCGCGCGAGTCGAGCAGCGGCCCGCCAGAATTGCCCTGGTTGATGGCGGCGTCAGTCTGGATCACGCCGCTGATCGGGCGGTTGTCCGGCCCTTGCAGCGTGCGGTTGAGCGCGCTGATCACGCCCGTGGTCAGCGTGCGGCTGAACTGGCCAAAGGGGTTGCCGATGGCGATGGCCCACTGGCCGACGCGCAGATTTTGCGATGAACCGAGTTCGACCGGCTGGAGCACCGCCGCCGGCGCGTTCACCTTGAGCACGGCCACATCGTTGCGCTCGTCCGCACCCACCACCTCAGCGGCAGCGACAAGCTGGTCGCCAAAGCTGACCTCGATGTATTCGGC
>JAPKMV010000963.1 GCA_026645635.1 Caldilineaceae bacterium | reverse complement strand
GCCGACAGCCTGGCCGCGCCCAACCTGGGGCAGGCCCACGCCTTTATGCACACCCTGGCCGGCCGCCTCCACGACCTGATGACCGCCCGGCTCGACCCGCGCAGCCGGCTGCGCGCCGGGCTGCTCCTGGCCGACTGGCGGGATCTGCTGGAGCGCAGCGACGCCAGCCAACGCCCGCCCGACCTGCACCTCGACCCGCCCGGCCTGGACGACTTCATCGCCATACCCGGTCTGCCCGGCGTGCGCATCGGCAAGTATCCGGTCACCGTCGCCCAGTATCGCCGTTTCATGGATGCCGGCGCCTATGATCAGCGGCAGCCGTGGTGGAACAGACACGCCATCGACGAGATTGTACGCAACCGCGGGGCGTGGCCATCGGCGCCCTACTACTGGGACAACGAGCGCTTCAACCACAGCATGCAGCCGGTGGTGGGCGTCTCCTGGTACGAGGCGATGGCCTACTGCGCCTGGCTCACCGGCGTGCTGCGCAATGCAGGCGACATAGCTGCCAACGCGGCGGTGACGCTGCCCAGCGAGGCCGAGTGGATGGCTGCGGCGCGCAGCGGGCGCCCGGCGCCGAAAACCGAAGCGGAAGAAGCCGAGGACTATCCCTGGCGCGGTCCCTTCGCTGCGTGGCGCGCCAACACCGAGGAGCAGAAAGAAACCGACCTGGGCCAAACTTCCCCCGTGCACATGTATCCCGGCGGCGCTACGGCAGAGGGCGTCTACGACCTGGCCGGCAACGTGTGGGAATGGACGCGGGATCGCCGCGAAGATGGCGCCTATTGGCTAAAAGGCGGCAGTTGGTGGTTCCAGCCGGAACAGGCCAGGGCGGCCGCCCGTGACGTCGGCAGTCCCGGGCCCTGGTTCAACCTCAGGGGGTTTCGGGTGGTGTTGGTCCCCGTCTCTCGCAATAGTCCTGGCTCCTGAGTGCTGTGTTCTGAATTCTGATCGTTGGCTGTTTGCTGCGCTGCCGTGGCAGCGCAGCGATCGATTTTTTTTACAACAGCGGATTTGCGGAAAGAACGGATTGGTTGTGCGGGCGGCAAGGAAGTTGTCCCTCGAGCGGGCATAGGGTGCATTTCCGTCACCCTCTCACCCTCTCACCCTCTCACCCTGTCACCCTGTCCAGTATCGTGCTTGCTCCCGCCGCCAAAGCGTGCCACAATACCCGGCGTGCGGCGGGTTCGCCCAATGCACAGGGCCGAGGCGACAGCGGCCGCCCGTGACGACAACAATCCCAGGAACAGGAACAACAACAGGGGGTTTCGGGTGGTGTTGGTCCACGCCTCTCGTCGATGCCACAGGTCCCCGCCAGCAATGGACGGCGCCCGCGTTGTCATGACGCTCCGTCGCCGCCCCGCGGCTCCATGCGAGAGATGGCGCGCCCCGGTCCCGGCCGTTTCACCGCCCAGCGCGGTGGGGCGGGCAAATATCGCAGCGGCCCGGCCCCTGCGCCTGCAACACGGCGCCTGGGCCGGGCCAATCTCCAATCTCGTCTGCACAGGAGACTGGAGATTAGAGATTGGCCGGTTATCCACCCTGTTTGCGCCAGGCTCCGAGCAAGTTGCCGACGTCGCGGGTCATGGCGCTCGCGTGCTGATATTGGGCGGCGGTGAGCAGGTTGAGCTGATAGGCGAGGAGCAGCCGCTTGCGCAGCAGGTTGAGCGCGGCGTCGGCGTGCACCAGGTGCTGCGGCGTGTGCGCCGTGTCCACGCCTGCCAGGGTCAGCTTCTCTTGCAGGGTGAAGGCCGCGTCGGTGATGCGCGCGGCCAGCGCAAAGCGATGCTGGCGCGGGAATTTGCCCGTGGCGGCGGTCAGCCAGAGCAATAGATCATGGGTGCGGGTGAAGACCGGCGATTCGTTCATGGGGTGGTGGGCCGGTCGCTTACGCTCCCGGTTCGGGTGGTGGGCCGGTCGCTTACGCTCCCGGTTCCGCTGGTGGGCCCGTTTCGGGTGGTGGGCCCGGTTCGGGTGTGGCTGGCGCGGGCGGGCGGCCGCAGCCGCTGCCCGCGCAGGAGCCGCTTGCGCAGGC
>JAPKMV010000962.1 GCA_026645635.1 Caldilineaceae bacterium | reverse complement strand
CCTGCACCAGCCGCTCGGACTCGGTGTCCAGCGCCGAGGTTGCCTCGTCCAGAATCAGGATGCGCGGGTCTTTGAGCAGGGCGCGGGCAATGGCGATGCGCTGGCGCTGCCCTGCCGACAGCTTTACGCCCCGCTCGCCGACGACGGTGGCGTAGCCGTCGGGCAGTTTCTGGATGAAATCGTGGGCATTGGCCGCCTGTGCTGCCGCGGCGATCTCCTCTTCCCGCGCGTCGAGGCGGCCGTAGGCGATATTTTCCCGTACCGTGCCGCCAAAGAGAAAGGTTTCCTGCGGCACCAGGCCGACCAGGCTGCGCAGGCTGGCCAGATCCATGCGCTGGATGTCGATGCCGTCGATGGTGATGCTGCCCGCGCCGAGAGGATAGAAACGCGGGATCAGGTTCACCAGCGTCGTCTTGCCCACGCCGCTGGGGCCGACCAGGGCGATCATCTCGCCGGGCTGGGCAGCCAGGTCGATGTCGTGCAGCACCGGCGTGTCCGGGTCGTAGCGGAAGCTCACGCCGGTGAAGCGCACCTCCCCGCGCAGCGGCGGCAGCGGCTGCGGGCGATCCCCCACGCCCTCGCCGGGCGTCTCGATGATGGCAAAGAAACGGTGCGATGCGCCCAGCGCTTCGCGCAACTGGGCGTAGAGACCGGCGAATTCCGCCAGCGGGCCGGCCACCATAAACATGTAGAAGATGAAGGCCACCAGCTCGCCCGGGGTGAGCGCGCCGGCCAGCACCTGCTGCCCGCCAAACCAGACCACCGCCGTGAGCGCCGCCATCGACAGAAAGGAGATGAGGGGAATAAAGACCGCGCGCACGCGCGTGCGCTGCATGGCCGTGGCAAAGGTGCGCTCCACCTCGGTGCGAAAGCGGCCGCGCTCGAACTGCTCGCGGCCAAAGGACTTCACCACGCGCACGCCGGAGATGTTCTCCTCGAACACCGTGGTGGAGTCGGCCAGGCGATCCTGCACCTGGGTGGAGAGCCGTTCCAGGCGCCGGCCAAAGAAGACGCCGACCAGCATGAGCGGCGGCAGCAGCACCAGGATGAACAGTGTCAGCCGCCAGTTGAGCACCAGCATCAGCACGACGCCGCCCACGAAGGTCACGGTGACGCGCAGAAAGGCGGTGGGCGTGTCGGTGAGCGCGGCCTGCATCACGGTCACGTCGTTGGTGACGCGCGAGACCAGTTCGCCCACGCGATGGTCGTCGAAGAAGCGCAGCGGCAGGTCGAGCAGCCGCTGCTGCGTGGCCAGGCGCAGGTCAGCCACCACGCGCTGCCCGACGAAGGCGAGCAGATAGATCTCGGCAAGGTAGAGCAGGCTTTGCAGCACGAAGAGGCCGAGCAGCGTCGCGGTGATCTGCGTGAGCAACTGCTGATCGCCGGCGCTGAAGACGGTGTCCACCAGCAGACTGACTGCCCAGGGCAGGGCGAGCACCACCAGGCTGCTCACCAGCAGCGCGGCGGTGGCGACGAGCATCGGCAGCCAGTAGGGGCGCAGGTAGGGCAGGAGGCGGCGCAGATCAGCCATGACGGCGCCGAGACAAGATGACTCGTTGAATTCGCATGGCGCGATTATACTATTACTACTTGCGTTTCTTGCGCTTGGTTCGGCTCCGATTCGTTTTCGCCTTCGTCTGCCTCGCGGCTCGCCGGCCCAGGCGCGGATCAATCGCCGCCTTGTACATTAGTCTTTATCGGCGATAAGGAATCTCACGCGAAGTGAAACAGGCGGCGCGCCGCCATCTCGAGGTGAAGAGAGTCGCAACTTATATGGCGACAGAATAACTGCGCACAACAAGAGTTTCAACTTTCTTGGTAGGCGCAAAGACGCCAGGAGAAAAACGCTTTGCGACTTTGCGTCTTTGCGTGCCCAAAAAGCTATTGCCGATAAAGTCTATTACGCCAGCGCGACGATCACGCTGCACAACAGCATTCCTGCCGCCACCGGCGCCCAAAGGATGCGCTCCCACCGGACGGGCGTGATCAAGTTGAGCACCAACGACAGGGCGCTGAACGCCACGACGCCCCAGATC
>JAPKMV010000961.1 GCA_026645635.1 Caldilineaceae bacterium | reverse complement strand
CAGCCCGTTGACCGTGCTCTACACCGGTGATGCCGAAGGCGCGGCAGCCCTGGCCGAACGGATGCCGCGGCCTGGCGGGCTGGATATCCGCTGCATGGACTCACCGCAGGAACTTCTCGCCGAACTGCATCTCGCCGACGGCGCGGTGGTGCTGCCGGCAGACGCCGCACATCTGATGGAGTTCACAGCCGTGTCGGTGGTTGTGGCGCCGTAAGATGACCCAGGCCATTGTTTCTCGCCGCCCTGACACGCCGGAAGATCGCGCTCGCCGCGAGGCGAAGGTGCGCGCCATGCTGCGCGACGATGACGAGGTGTTGGGCCGCGCCTACGATGCCCGGCTGGTGCGCCGGCTTTGGCAATTCGCCGGCCCCTATCGGCGCCAGTTTGTGCTGGCGGTGGCGGCCATGACCGTGGCCACGCTGATGAGCGTCGCCGGCCCGTGGGTGATCGGGCGCGCCGTGGATGCCGGGCTGAACAGCCCCGACCAGGGCGCGCTCCGCTTCTGGACCCTGGTGTTTGCCGCGGTTGCGCTGGCCGAGTGGTTCTTCAACCGCCAGCGCATCTATTTGATGGCCTACGTCGGCACGCGCATTGTCAGCGACATGCGCGAGGCGCTCTTTCGCCATCTCCACGCCCTCTCGCTCAACTATCATAACAACATGAGCGTCGGCCGCCTGATGAGCCGGCTGATCGGCGACGTGGGCGTGCTGCAAGAGTTCTTCACCTGGTCGATCACCGGGCTGGCGCGCTCGCTCTTCAACCTGATCGGCATCACCGTCGCCATGTTGCTGCTCAACTGGCAGCTTGCCCTCGTCACCTACCTGGTGGTGCCGCTGATGGTGCTGCTGACGCTGTACTGGCAGCGCCACATCCGCGACGCCTACCGCTCGACGCGCCAGCGGGCGGCGCTGATCAACGGCTATCTGAACGAGTCGATCCAGGGCATTCGCGTCACGCAGAGTTTCAACCGGGAGGCGCGCAACTTCGCCCACTTCGACGACCTGAATCGCTCGTTCTTCGACGCCAATGTGACGGCGACGAGGCTGGCCGCCATCTTCTTCCCCGGCGTGGATTTCATGGGGTCGCTCGCCACCGCGCTGGTGGTGGGCGTGGGCGGCTGGCTGGTGCTGGGTGACGCGCTGACCGCGGGCACGCTGGTCGCGTTCGTGCTCTACGTCGAACGCTTCTTCGACCCGATCCGCGAGCTGGCGCAGCGCTACACCACCTTCCAGGCGACGATGGCCGCCAGCGAACGCATCTTCGCCCTGCTCGACACACAGCCCGACTTGCGGGACGCGCCCGATGCCATCGACCTGGGGCCGATTGTGGGGCGGGTGACTTTCGACAACGTCAGCTTCCATTACAAAGAGGATGAGCCGGTGCTCGACGGCGTGACGCTGACCGCGGAGCCGGGGCAGCGTATCGCCCTGGTGGGGGAAACGGGCGCCGGCAAGAGCACCGTCATCCGCGTGCTGGCACGCTTCTTCGACGTGACAGCCGGCGCGGTGCGGGTGGATGGCCACGACGTGCGCACTGTCACCATGGCCAGCCTGCGCTCCCAAATGGGGATTGTCTTGCAGGACACCTTTTTGTTCGGCGGCTCCATTGCCGACAACATCCGCTATGGCCGGCTGGACGCCAGCGACGCCGAGGTGATCGCCGCGGCGCGGGCGGTGGGCGCCGACGACTTCATTGCGCGGCTGCCCGACGGCTACCAGACGGCAGTGCAGGAAAATGGCGCCAATCTGAGCATCGGCCAGCGCCAACTCCTCGCCCTGGCGCGCGCCTTCCTGGCCGACCCGCGCATCCTGGTCATGGACGAAGCGACCAGCAGCGTGGACACCGCCACCGAACGGATCGTACAGCAGGCGATGGACACCTTGATGCAGGGGCGCACCAGCTTTGTCATTGCGCACCGCCTGAGCACCATCGTCAACGCCGACAAAATCGTGGTGATGGATCGCGGGCGCATCGTCGAAGAAGGCGCCCACGCCGAACTGCTGGCCCGCCGCGGGCGGTATTTCAATTTGTATACGC
>JAPKMV010000960.1 GCA_026645635.1 Caldilineaceae bacterium | reverse complement strand
TTGAAAAAAGTCTCCGCCAGTTCCACGTCCCCGCGCTGGCTGGTCAAGGCCGCATAGGCGTGCTTGATGCCGCCCCACACTTCCCGCGACTGCGCGTGGGCGCCCAACAGCACCTGCAGGCCGGTGGTCAGACGGCGCAGCACCTGTTCGCGCAGATCGAGCCGTTCGCTGGCGTCGGCCTGCCATTTGGCCCATTCGCAACGCTCGAAGCGCTGCGACGCGCGCCGGGTGATGGCCTTGAACTCACTGTGATAGTCGTTGAACGCCTCGTCGATGGCAGCGGCGGCTCTGCGCGCCAGCGAGCGAAAGGACGGATCGGTTGGATTCATCGTGGCTACAGTATACCTCACTCGGACGAATCGAGGCGAAATGGCGGGGCAGAATGGGCATTTGCCACGCTCAGAAAGCGTTACGTTACTTTCTTTGACAGTTCCGCAATTCGCGCTATATACTAATGTAAGCTTCACAACAATTGCTGCACCACCTTTCAGCGCGAGCGCAGCTTGGCAAGGATGCCGATGGCGCCTCTGCTGCACCACCACGTCCTAATTTGACGGGACAACCCGCATGACCGACGTACTGTTACAAACGCAGGCCATCTGCAAAGAATTTTCCGGCGTCCAGGTTCTCAAGAACATCGACCTGGAGATTGTGCGCGGCGAGGTGCTGGGCATCATCGGCGAGAACGGCGCGGGCAAATCGACGCTGATGAAGATTCTGGGCGGCATCTATACGCCCACCTCCGGGACGATCACCTTCGAGGGGCGGCCGGTGACCATTCGCGAGCCGGCCGATGCCAAGAAACTGGGCATCAGCCTGATCCCGCAGGAATTCAACCTGGTCAAAGACTTGACCGTCTACGACAACATCTTTCTCGGTTCGGAGATCCGCCGGCGCAGCGGGCTGCTCGACAAAAAGGCGATGATGGCGCGCACGCGCAGCCTGCTGGAAGAGCTGGAGGTGAACATCCGCCCCGACGAGCGCATCGACCGGCTGAGCGCGGCCGAGAAGCAAATGGTGGAGATTTCCAAAGCGGTGGCTATGGACGCCCGCCTGCTGATCATGGACGAGCCGACCACCGTGCTCACCCAGTACGAGATCGACATCCTCTACCGGCTGATGCGCCGCCTCAAAAGCCAGGGCGTCACCATCATTTACATCTCCCACAAGCTCAAGGAAGTCAAGGCGATCTGCGACCGGGTGATGGTGCTGCGCGACGGCGAAGTGATCTGCATCGAACCCATCGACCGGCTGTCGATCTACCAGATGGCAGAGCGCATGGTCGGCCGCGAGCTGAGCCAGATCTTTCCACCCAAAGCGCCGGCAAGTGCTGAGCCTGTGCTGACGGTGCGCAACCTGAGCGTGCCCGGCGTCCTGGAGGACATCTCCTTCGACCTCAACCGTGGCGAAATCCTGGGGTTGGCCGGGCTGGTGGGCGCGGGGCGCACCGAAGTAGCCGAGACGATCATGGGCATCCGCAAGGCGGAAACGGGTGAAGTGACGCTCAACGGCGCGCCGCTGGCGATTCGCTCGCCGGAGGACGCGGTGGCTGCGGGGATCAATTATCTTTCCGAAGACCGCCAGGGCAGCGGCATCCTGACCGGCTTCACCGTGGCGGACAATATCACGCTGGTCTCGCTGCGCGCCTACTGCGACTACGTGATCGACCTCATCAACGGCAAGCGTCAGCGTGCAGCCGCGCAGCAGCATGTGGATCGCTTCAACATCAAGACGCAGAGCCTCGACACCCGCCTCGAATTTCTGAGCGGCGGCAACCAGCAGAAGGTGTCGCTGGCCAAGAGCATCGACCCGCAGCCCACTGTGCTGATCGCCGACGAGCCGACGCGCGGGGTGGATGTCTCCGCCAAACAGGAGATCTATCGTTTCATCAAGTCATTGGCCGACATCGGCCTCTCCTGCATCTTCATTTCGTCGGAGCAGGAAGAGATCGTCGGCATGTGCCACCGCGTGCTGGTGATGAAAGATGGCAGGATCATGGGAAGTCTGACCGGCGACGCGATCAGCGAAGCAGAGATCATGT
>JAPKMV010000095.1 GCA_026645635.1 Caldilineaceae bacterium | reverse complement strand
ACCGTTGTGCACCGAGGCAATGCGCGAGCCAAGTCCATTCTCGGCGGGCGCCTTCATCTTGCTCACCATGTCCATCAGAAAGAGCAGTTGCCCGTCGGACGAGCGCGGAATCGCCGCTTCTTCCTGTTCCACGCCCCAATAGTCGCACAGTTTTACACGGAAGCGCGGGTCGAGCACATCCTTGCCTTCCAGGATGTGGCGTTGGTCGCTCTTCCACGACTTGCCGTAGGGCGGGTTGGAAAGCATCACGTCGAAGCGTGTGCCGGCGAAGTCGTCGGACGCCAACGTGGAGCCGCTCTTGATATGCTCTGGGTCGTTGCCCTTGATCATCATGTCCGACTTGCAGATGGCGTAGGTCTCGTCGTTGATCTCCTTGCCATAGAGCATTACTTCAGCGCGTGAGCGGATCTGCCCTTCGGGGTTGGTGATGAAATTCTGCGCCTCGGTTAACATGCCGCCCGACCCGCACGCGCCGTCGTAGATGAGGATCACCGGCGGCAGCGCATCCTTGATCGGCATGAACACGATGTGGGTCATCAGGTCGATCACTTCACGTGGGGTAAAGTGCTCGCCCGCCTCTTCGTTGTTCTCCTCGTTGAACTTGCGGATCAGCTCCTCGAAGACATAGCCCATGCCCAGGTTGGTCAGCGGCGGCAGCTTGCGCCCATCGGGGTCAACGACTTCGTGCGGCGTCAGGTTGATGTAGGGCGACGTGAACTTTTCCAGTACGTCGAGCAGCACATCCTTCTGCGCCATGTGATGCACCTGGGCCGGAAGTCGGAACTTGTTGATAATCTCCTTGACATCCTCGTCGAAGCCGTTGAGATAGGCGTTGACGTTGGCTTCCAAGATCTGGCGGTTGTTGGACGCCGTCTGCGCCAGCCTGGTCAGCGTGAAGTCGGATGTGTTGTAGAAGATGTAGCCGGAAGCCTCGCGCAGCCCGCCGGGGTCGAGATCTGCCAGCCCAACCTCGCTGCGCTGGAAGCGGACCTCTTCCATCACAGCGGCTTTGGTCTCTTCCAGCAGACAGTCGAGCCGCCGCAGCACAAACATGGGCAAGATCACATCGCGGTACTTGCCGCGCACGTAGACATCGCGCAGGCAGTCATCGGCGATCGACCAGATGAAGGAAACGAGTTTATTGTGAACGGAAAGATCCATGAGTAGATTTCCAGACTACCGTGATGGGGATCGATCCCCCGAACTTTTGTCTCCCCGCACCGCGGCCACGTGCGGTTAAAAACCGCACCTACGGCAATGCTGTCAGCGAACACCGGTTACCTGAGTTTCACCCTCTCACCCCATCACCCTCTCACCCCTCACCCCATCACCACCGGCTGTCCCGCGACTGCGCTCTCCTGAATCGCGCAAATGATGCGCGTGACCGCTTCGCCGTCGGCGGCGGTCGCCAATACCGGCGCGTCACGCACCACGGCGTCCACGAAATAGGCGACGCTGTCGAGCACGAAGCCGGTGAGATGCGCGCCGGTGGGCGGGGCAAAGAGGTCGGGGAACGCGCCTTTTTGCGGCGTGTAGAGTTCCAGGCTGCGGTTGTGCGAGCCGTCGATCAGCACTGCGCCCGCGCTGCCCAGAATTTCCAGCTTGAGGTCCTTGACCGTGTTGTAGGTAGGTGGCAGAATCCAGGCGTGTTCAAAAACGGCCACCGCGCCGCCGGCAAATTCCAGCGTCGCCACGTGGAAGTCAGGCGCGTCCACCCCCTGGCTGCGCAGGATGCCGGAACGCTCGACGGCGTAGACGCGCTTCACCTCGTCGTGCAGCATCCAACGCACCAGGTCGATCATGTGGCTGGCCAGAAACCAGAGCGCCGACGATTGGCTCGACCAGCGCAGCATCTGCGTCGGCACGGCGGTGGTGTTGCTCAACCGCGCGTAGAAGTAGGCGGGCGTGCCCAGGTCCCCGCGCTGGATGGCGTCGCGCGCAGCCACCATGGGCGGGTTGACCCGGTTGTGGAAGTCCACCATGAACTTGACGCCGAACTGCGCGGCGGCCGCGTCGGCAGCCTGGCGGATGGCAACCGCATCGTCCACCGTGGTGGCCAGCGGCTTCTCCACCAGCACATGCTTGCCCGCCGTCGCACAGGCAATGGCGATCTCCCGGTGCAGGTGGTCGGGCGTGGCCACGGAGATGGCGGACACCGCCGGGTCAGCCAGCAGTTCACCGTAGTCGGTGATGGCGCGTCCGGCGCCGTAACGTGCGGCGATAGACTGCGCGCGTGCCTCGTCCAAGTCGCACACGGCGACAAAATCCACGTCCGGGTGGCGGCTGTATGCCTGCGCGTGCCGCTCGCCAAAGAGTCCTGCGCCGATGAGGGCGAAGCCGGTTTTCATGGGTAATCCTTTTGCCAAAGCTTTTGAGTCACGAATTACACGAATTTTGACGAATTATTGGTTTTGATTCGTCAAAATTCGTGTAATTCGTGACAGTGGCGAACAAGACCTCACTCCGCCGTGAGCCACATCACCTGATACGGCTCCAGCGTAAGCGTCTGTTCGCCGAGGGCGAGGGCGCGGTCTTCGACCAGGTCGCGGAACTGGTAGCCGAGGCCGTAGAGCCGCACTTCGTTGGGGTGCAGGCTTTGCGGCCGTTCGCTGAAGTTGGCCAGCACGACAGCGCGTTGCCCTTCCGGGCCGGTGCGCACGTAGCCGAAGATGTGGTCGCTGCCCACGTTGATCACCTGCATCCGGTTGCCGGCGAAGGCGCGCGTCGCCTTGCGCACCTGGATCAGGTGGCGCAGCCGGCCGTAGATGCGCCCTTCCAGCGTCGCCGAGTCGTGGCGGCGTTCCATGCGCGCCCAGTCGGTGGCGGGGCGATGCACCCAGCGGCTGTCGCCCGCCTTGGCGGGGTCGTCGACGTAGCTGTAGTCGTTGAGCAGCCCGATCTCATCGTTGAGGTAGAAGAGCGGGATGCCGCCGATGCTGAGGATGATGGCGTGGAGCAGGCAGATGCGGCGCACGGCCAGTTCGATCTCGGCGCCGTCGTTGCCGTGCAGCGCGGCCTCCAGCCCGGCCAGCGAGGCCAACATGCCGGAAATGCGCGCGTCGCCCGTGCGCGGGTTCTCCTGGAAGGGCAAACCGCGGGCGAAGCTGCCGGCGAAACGCCCGGTGTAGAAGGCGTTCAGGAAGCGGCGATGGTCGTAGCCGTTGATGCCCAGCGCGGCGGCGTCGCCATCGTCGAAGGTCCAGCCGATGTCGTCGTGGCAGCGCACGTAGTTGACCCAGGCGCAGTCGTCGGCGATCTGGAAACGGTGATCCATGCTCTGGCGCAGGAGACGCACCTCCCGCGTGGCCAGGCTGTTCCAGAGCAGCGCCATCAGCAGCGGGTTGTAGGAAAGCTGGCACTCGCCAGCGCTGATGTAGCGCGCCACTTCGTCCGGGTGGACGATGGCCTCGGACTTGAAGAGCAGGCTCGGCGCGGCGATGCGCAGCAAAGCGTTGAACGCCTGCACCAGCGTGTGAACCTTGGGCAGGCTCTCACAGACGGTGCCCAATTCCTTCCACATGAAGGCCAGCGCGTCGAAGCGCAGCACCTCCGTGCCGAGGTTGGCCAGATAGAGCATCTCACCGGCCATCTCGCGGAAGGTCAGCGGGTTGCGGTAATTCAGATCCCACTGGAAGACGTTGAAGGTCGTCCAGACCCACTGGCCGATCTCTGCCCGGTAGGTGAAGGCGCCCGGGTGCTTATCGGGGAAGATCTCGCGCAGCGTGCGCTCATAGGCGTCGGGCATGGTGCGGTCGGGGAAGAGGAAATAGTAGTCGGCGTACTCCGGGTCGCCGGCGCGGGCGGCCAGCGCCCAGCAGTGCTCGTCGGAGGTATGGTTGCAGATGAAGTCGAGCACCAGGCTGATGCCCGCGCCGCGTAGTTCCTGGGCCAGGGTGCGCAGGTCGTCCATCGTGCCCAGGCGTGGGTCTACTTCGCGGTAGTCGCTGACTGCGTAGCCGCCGTCGTTGTCGCCTTCCGGTGCGCGGAAGAGCGGCATCAGGTGCAGATAGGTCAGCCCCAACTCCTGGAAATAGGGAATCTTGGTGCGCAGCTTGTCCAGATCGCCGGCAAATAGATCCACATAACAGACGCCGCCCAGCATCTGCTCGGACTGGAACCAGGTGGGGTTGGCCTCCCGCTGGGCGTCCTGCACCTTGAGGTCGGCGGGGCGGTCGAGCCAGGACTGCGCTGCCAGCGCCAGGGTGCGTTCCAGATGGTAGAAGAAGTCGTACTGGTCGCCGTAGAGTTCGCGCAGCAGGTGAAACAGGCGCGGAAAGTGCTCGTCGAGGCGGCGGCGGAAAGCGTCCCACACCGGCGCATCGGTCTGGGCGGCAAACTCTTGCTCGAGCCGGGGCAGCAGCCGCGCCAGGCTGCGCTGGGCATCACGATCTTGCGTTGTGGTGATCGACATCTACAATGCCCTCCTGTTTGAAAATCTGTTTATTCAGCCGCCTGATCTGACGCAGAGACGCAAAGTCGCGGAGGCTCGCAGAGGAAGACAGAGCCGCCTGCTTTGACGCAGAGACGCAAAGTCGCAGAGGCTCGCAGAGGAACACAGAGAAATGGGCAGAGGCGTCTCACAGCCGCTTTTCTCTGCTTTTCTCCGCATCTCCGCGCCTCTGCGTCAAAGAGAACTCCCCATCGGCCCCAACGTTTGATCCGCGCAAATCCGCCGCATCCGCCAAATCCGCGGTCTATTACAGCCTGCACTTCAACGTGGCTACTGCCAGACGTAGATCAGGATCACCACCGTCACCGCCCAGAGCGCGCTGTTGATGAGCAGCGGTTTGTCTTCCAGCAGCAGTTCGTCCGGCGCGCCGCCGAGATGGCGCACGTGCACCAGATAGAGATAGCGGGCCAGGAAGTAGAAGACAAAGGGCACGGTCAGCAGCATCTTGTTGTGCGCGAGCGAAGTGGCCGCGTCGAAACTGTAGAAGGTGTAGGCGATGAGCGTGCTGGTGGTGATCATGGCCATGATCTGGTCGAGCATGGGCAGGTTGTACTCGTCCAGGCTGGCGCGATGGCTGCCGGCGCCGTCCTCCAGCAGCACGATCTCCTGGCGGCGCTTGCCGAAGCCGAGGAAGAGGGCGAGCAGCGTCACGCAGATGTAGAGCCACGGGCTGAAGTTGGTCACCTGCACCACGATCACGCCGGCAACCACGCGCAGCAGGAAGCCCAGGGAGAGCACCATCACGTCGATGATGACGATATTCTTGAGCCAGAAACTGTAGGCGACGTTCTGCGCCAGATAGACGAGCAGCACAACGCCCACCCAGGGGTTCACCAGGAAACCGGCGCTCAGGCTCACCACCCCCAGCAGCGCGGCGGCCACCCCGGCAAAACGTGGATCGAGCCGGCCGCTGGCCAGGGGCCGCGTCTGCTTGCGCGGATGCTGCCGATCCTTCTCGATGTCCACCAGGTCGTTCATGATATAGACGCTGCTGGAGATGAGACAGAAGGCGAAAAAGACCAGCGTGGTCTGCAAAAACAGGTTCAGGTCGAGCAGCTTGCCGTCGAAGACGAGCGCGGCGTAGACGATGACGCTCTTCACCCACTGGCGCGGGCGCATGGTTTTGAGCAGCCCGCGCAGGTTGGTGCGCAGCGAAGGCGCAGCCACCTGGAGCTGAGATTGGGTCGAAGTGGTTGACATGCACTGATTCCTTGACCGACTCACCACGAGCCGGCGATGGGAACATCTTACCGAGATCTGGCTGTTTCTGGAAATTGTTGATAGACCGCGGATGAGGCGGATTCTCGCGGATTCCTTCTGGTTTTATCCGCCCAAATCCGCCTTATCCGCCAAATCCGCGGTCTATTCTGTTCTACCTCGATGTCGGCTATAATGGCTTTCTTTGTCACCCTTGTGACTATAGTTGATTTCCAACGAACGGAGCGTGTGATGACCGATCGCCAGGCAATGCTGGATGCCCATGTGCGTTTCGAGCTGGAGCGGTGGACGGGCGAGGGCCTGCGCGCCATGCTGGCGGAGGAGGTCGAAGCGATCTTCACCTGGCTGGGTGCGACCCGGCTCAACGAAGTGGTGAGTTCGGCGCAGTTGCTGGCATGGGTGCGGCAGGCGCTGACCGCAGCGCCGATCACGCCGGAGACGGTGGCTTCGCTCCGCGAGAGCGTCCACGTCGCCCACGAGTTTCTGCAAGAAGACGCCACCCCGTTGGGCGCACTGCTGCCGCGTTCGCTCTTTGACCGGATCGTCGCCGGCGCCAGCGGCACAGAGGGGCTGCGTCACGAAATCACCCATCAGGTCGTCAACAGCACCGTCTACACGATGCTGATCTCGAATGTGCTGTACCACGGCATCAAGGGCTTCGTGCTGACGGAGAACGGGTTTGCCCAGAAGATTCCCGGCGCTTCTTCCCTGCTCAGATTTGGGCAACATGCATTGAACGCCGCCTCGCCCCAGGCCGAGAAGCAGATCGACAGCCAGTTGATCCGCTTCATCCACGACAACATTCAGGAAACCATCCGCGAGAGTGAGCGCTTTCTCAACGGGAAATTGGATGAGGAAGAACTGCGCAAGGTAGCCGACGAGGTGTGGGCGACCAACGCGCCGGCGCCGGTCTCTCACTTCGCCGGTTACGTGCGTGGCGACGCCGTCGACGCGTCGGTTGCGCTGATAGTGGACTTCTGGCTCCATCTGCGCGCGACGCCGTTTTTCGCCGATTTGCTGGAACAGATCGTGCACAACCTCTACCTGCAACATGGCAAAAAGTCGGTGGCTGCGTTGCTCAAAGAGGTTGGCATCACACAGGAGGCGGCGGTGGCGGCGGTCTATCCGCTGGCGGCGGCATGGGCGGAGCAGGCCCTGGAAGATGGCTTGCTCGAAGAACGCATCCGGCGGCGGCTGGGTGCGTTCTATGCCAGCTACCCCTGAGTTACGGTGACGCACAGCGCAGACAAACAAACAGCCCCCGCCTTGCGGCGAGGGCTGTTTGCTGGTGTCCGGTAGCACCTTACAGGATATTATCCTGAGGTGATGCTACCGGACGAAGACTAAAACGGGTACTGTCCATGCGCACCACCTCCTTATATTGGGATAGCTTGTTCAGGCTGGGCGCCGACGTGTCCGAAAAACAGTCTTTTGCCTAGCTGGGCGAGAGTATCGCACAATCGCCAATGCGTGTCAAATCGCCCAAAACACGTTTCGCCCCTCGCAATTCGACCTTCCCAAGTTTTTGGAAACTGTTATAAAAAATCCATTTGACGCGGAGGCGCGGAGGCGCAGAGGCTCGCAGAGAGAGAAAAAACTCGGTGCGATTCTGTGGCAGTTTCTCTGCGTTTCTTTGCATCTCCGCGCCGCTGCGTCAAAGTGGGGTGGCTTTACATACAGACTCTTACGCCAGCAGCGCCAAGAAATAGGTCGCCAATCCTAAAAACAGAAAAAAGCCCATGATGTCGGTGAAAGTGGTCACGAAAATGCTCGACGCCAGCGCAGGGTCGATGCGCAGCGTCTTGAGCGCCATCGGCACGACAACGCCGGCCATGGCCGCCACCACCAGGTTGCCCAACATGGCCAGGCCAATGACCAGGCCGAGGTACGGGCTGCCCTCCCACAGCCAGGCGATCAGCCCCACGAGCAGACCGATGACCAGGCCGTTGAGGATGCCGATGCGAGCCTCATGCCAGAGCGCCCAGAATGTGTCGCTCGGTGCAATCTCTCTCAGCGCCAACGACCGCACGACGATCGTCATCGTCTGGGTGCCGGCATTGCCACCCTGCCCGGCCACGATCGGCATGAACGCGGCCAGCACCGCAGCCTGGGCGATGGTGCCCTCGAAAAGAGAAACCACGCTGGCGGCCAAAAACGCGGTGCCCATGTTGATAACAAGCCACGGTAACCGGTTGCGCAGCGAGCGCGGAATGGAGTTGTAGATCTCCGAGTCGGGGCTGACCTGCGCCAGCATGTAAATGTCTTCGGTTGCCTCTTCTTCGAGCACGTCGACCACGTCGTCGACGTGGACGATGCCGATCAGTTTGCCGTCATCGTCCACCACCGGGATCGCCACCAGGTCATAGCGCTGGAACAACTGCGCCACTTCCTCTTGATCCGCCGTGGCGCGCACCCAAATCACCGAGCGATCCATGATCTCCTCGACCGTCTGCGTCCCTTCGGCGAGGATGAGCGAACGCAGGTTGACCACGCCGATCAACTGGCCGTAGCGGTCGAGCACGTAGAGATAGTAGAACTGGCTCTCGTCGCGATACTGCTCGCGGATGAAGCGAACCGCCTCGTCCACGCTCCAGAAGCGGCGCAGCGAGGGCGGCGGCGCGGTCATGATGCCGCCCGCGGTGTCCGGCTCGTAGGTGAGGAGCGAGGTCACGTCCTCCGGCTCATCCATCTGCTCAATCACCTCGGCCGCCTGCTCCGGCTCCAGTTCGTTGAGCAGGTCAGCCGCCATGTCCGGCTCCATCTCGTCGAGGACATCGGCCAGCATCTCGACATCGAGATGCTGGGCCATGTCTGCCATGTCCTCTTCGTCGAGTTGCTCCATGACAGAGGCGAGCTCGGTGGCTTGCAGCAGATCGAAGATCGCCGCCTGTTCCGCCGGCTCCAACTCCGCCAGAATCTCGGCGCTGTCAGCCGGATGCAGGACGCGCAGATACTCGACGGCGCCGTTGATGTCATTGCCGTCGAGAAACGCCTGGATGCGATCCAACGCATCATTCAGGTTGATTGGGTCGACCATCACACACCCTCCTCTAATGGCGGAGGCTGCCCACAGGCGCGTCGTTGCGCAGAACGACGACCCGTGCGGGCGCACCGCAGCCTGGATCAAAAATGCCAGCCGCAATCGGCTGGCATCATGAGGTGGGCGCTGGGTTTCCAGGACGGCCGGGCGCTTACCCGGTCGCCTCAGTTAGCAGAGGAAATCGGACAGGGCCGCGGCGTGACGCAGGAAACGCACAGGCTGGCCGCCAACACTTGCTGGACCAGTCGATTGCGCGTCTGTATCGACTCGCGTATTTGATTGCGCCGCGCAGCGGCTGCTGCACCGGCGGGCGACAGACGCGCCACCCACATGGCTTCGATGCGCAGGTCTTGCCGGCGCACTGCCTATGGGCACACTACTGTCTGGGTCGGGCTGCACGTCAGCGCAGCCCTCACTACGATGATCTTGGTCCATCAGCTTTCAAGGAACGGAAACGGTTGCCCTGTCAGGCCAGCGACGGCCTGCAACAGATGTGGCAAACGTCCCACGGAAGCAACGGCGTTAGCATAGCACCGGGCGCGGGGGCTGTCAATCCATGTTTTCTGTCAATTTTCCGACAATGG
>JAPKMV010000959.1 GCA_026645635.1 Caldilineaceae bacterium | reverse complement strand
GAGCGCAGGTTGATCTTGTCCAACTCGTCAATCACCAGCACCGGCAGCCGCTCCAGCAGTTGACCGTTGCAGGCGTCGCCGTGCAGGTCATCGAACCAAAGCTGCTCCACCTTCCCGGCGTGCAGGTAGCGGGCGCTCACCCCACGGCTCGCCAGCCCTGCGACGATGGCCTGGGCGGTAAGGGACTTCGCCGTGCCGTAATCGCCCCCAGAGTCAAACAGAACCAGCCGTCTGCGTATTTCTCCCCGGCTGGCAAGCCGCAGGCGAAGGAGAGCACCAAACTGGCCGTGGTGCTTTTTGTGAGCCGGGTGAACGCCCGATGAAAGGTTATCGGGCGATCCAGCAGTTCATTGCGTTTCATGCGGCAGCCATCTCCTCTCTGGCGTCAGGTGGATGGGGGTGAGAGGGCCGATACCGGGGACGCTCCACAACAGGCGATGTACACGCCCCCATCGTCGCCTTTATTGCAGGCGACGGCAGCCCGGTTAAAAACGAGCGGCTGCGTCTTCAAGCGTCGGCAAACCAACAATCTCTACTTCGCAGCCGCGCACGACGACGGTCTTCACTCCACCGATCCTTCCTTTGGGGCTTCGGTTCCCCAATCCAGCAAATCGTTCGGGTCTGTCTCCAAGACCCTCGCCATGTTGGCCAACAGCGCCAGCGACGGCGTGTTGTGCCCGCATTCAATGGCGCTGATGTGAGTCTGCCGCGCCGATGTGCTCATCTGCCCAAGACGCTGCGAAAGTTCTTCCTGGCTCAGCCCTGCCTTCTTCCGACGCTCCCGCAGCCGCATTCCGATTGTAGCCATATCCCTCCATCCTTGCCAACCAAATCGATAAGTAATAGTGATATTACACAACAACATATGCCACCATTCACAATTTCTAATAATAATTATTTGTTTCAGTGTTGATATTGTTTCAAAAAACCATATTTCTAACACTGATAGATTGACGACAGGAAAAATGTGTGTCACTATAAAGTGGGCGAAATGGGACGAAAGGGCACAGCGGGAGGTTAGGCATGGTGATCGAAGTAAAAATCGGCAGCCGACTCTACGAGTTGCGCAAGAAGGCCGATATGAGTCAGTACGATTTGGTGAACCGACTTGCCGATTATGGTATCAGCGTTCGGCAGAGCCACATCAGCGGCATTGAAAACGGTGACAGCAAGCCAAGCCTCGACATGCTTGTCGGGTTGGTTTATTCCCTTGACACCAATGCGGATTACCTGTTGGGTCTGACCGACGACCCCCGACCAGTCGGCTTGATGGCAAAGACCGTGGCGAAGGTGGTCAACGACGACGCACAGCGCGCCATTCTTCGTGAGATCGTAGCGCGCATCTCTGCGTTGCCCCCTGAGAGTCAGCAGTACGCCAACGACCTGCTCGCCCGCCTGTTCTCCAATGTGGTGATCGAGCATGTAGTGACGTAGGACATCATCCTGGTCGCAGGAGGTAGGGCAACGGCTGGCTGGACAGCAGGTCATCAACGATGACAACCGCTGTGCTGATGCTTGCTCGTCTATTTCCATTGCCGCTCATGCGGTGATGCACCCTCCAGACGCCGCGTCTCCAGTCGCAAGCCGATGGCATCTCCCCGTGAGCGGATTCGCTGGAACTGTGAGAACCTTATAAGTGCAGGTAGTCGATTGCGGTTCGTATCGTGGGTGGCTGTTTCGTCTCTCCCGCAGGCAAAGATAATCTCCAACGAAGACCAACTGCGCGTCAATGCTGAATACGTGGCAAGGCACGGTGGTCAAGTCGTCGAAGAATTGGTTGTTCCTGGCGAAAGCCGCAGCAGCATCCTCCTGGAAGAAGCCTGCTACCGCATCCCCGCCTGCGCCCGGCTGGTGCAGTTGATCGAAGCACGCGCCTTTGACGTGCTGGTCTATCTCGACCGGTTACGCCTGGGGCGCAAGGCGTCCCTCAGCATGGCGATTGTGGAACTGTGCCATGCCGCCAATATTGCCACCTGCGAAACGCAGTCCGGTGGGAAAATCGTCTACGGCGCTACCTATGACCAACTGCTGGTTGGCGCAATCA
>JAPKMV010000958.1 GCA_026645635.1 Caldilineaceae bacterium | reverse complement strand
ATCATGGCCGACCTCACCGTGACCAGGCTGGCGGCAGACCGCTTCTGGGTGCTCACCGGCGGCGGCGTCGGCCCCCACGACCTGGCGTGGATTCGCCGCCATCTGCCCGCGGACGGCGCAGTGCAGGTGCGCGACATCAGCGGGCAGTACGCCACGGTGGGGCTGTGGGGGCCGCAGGCGCGTGCGGTGCTGGCGCAGGTCGCCGAAGAAGACGTGAGCAACAGCGCCTTCCCCTACTACACCGCGCAGCCGCTGCGCATCGAGACCATCCCGGCGCTGGCGCTGCGCATCTCCTACGCCGGCGAACTGGGCTGGGAGATCTACGCGCCGGTGGAATACGGTCTGCGCCTGTGGGACGTGCTCTGGGAGGCGGGCCAACCCCACGGCCTCATTGCGGCGGGCGGCGGCGCGTTCGATTCGCTGCGGCTGGAGAAGGGTTACCGGCTGTGGGGCGCGGACATCCACAGCGAATACAATCCCTATGAGGCGGGGCTGGGCTGGGCGGTGCGGCTCGGCAAGGGCGACTTCCTGGGGCGTGAGGCGCTGCTGCGGGCAAAGGAGCACGTCACCCGCAAGCTCTGCTGCCTGACCTTCGACGCGCCCGACGGCATGGCGCTGGGCAAAGAGCCGATCGTGGACGGTGACCGCACGCTGGGCTACGTTACCAGCACCAACTACGGCTACAGCGTGGGCCAGCACATCCTCTACGGCTACCTGCCGGTGGAATACGCCGCGCCGGGCACGCCGGTCGAGGTGATCTACTTTGGCCGCCGCCAGCGGGCGACGGTCGCCGCGGAGCCGCTGTTCGATGCGGGCATGGCACGGATGAAGGGATGAGCGCGCAGCGCGTGGGTTGATTCGGCAGGCCAGTTGGAATAGACCGCGGATGACGCGGATTGGGCGGATTCGCGCGGATAAGAGCAAAATCCGCGTCAATCCGCCAGATCCGCGGTCTATTCCTGCTCTCCCTGCCCCGCTACTGGCGGCGACCACGCACCAAGCCAGCGCAGGTCGAGCGGGGCGCCAGCCAGTTTGCGCAGCAGTGCGGCGTCCGCCGTCACAAAGGGGAGGGCGAGCCGCTGCGCCAGGGCGAGGTAGGCCGCGTCATACGCGGTGATGCCGTGCGTCATCGCCAGCAATAACGCATCGGCCGTCAGCGCGACAGTCGGCGTGCTGTGCAGCAGCAGTTGGCCAAGCTGGTCGACCGCTGACTCGGCATCCACACGGCTCATACCGAACCGCTGATGATACTTCCAGAGAATATTGGTGCACTCGATATAGAACAGGTCGGGCACGAGCAGCCGCACTGGACGCTCCTGCTCAAGCAGGGCGAACAGCGCGTGCGCAGCGTCCGACAGTTCTTCGTCGACATACAGCTTGATGCCCACACTGGCATCGACGACGTAGGCTTCGGCAACGGTCGGCGGGGCTGTTGCGGCGGCGTTCATCGACCGCGATCCTCGCGCAGTAATTCGGTGCTGTCCGGCGCGCCCACCGGCGGGGCAAAGCGCCGCCGCCGAATCGCACCGAGCAACTCGCTCTGAGCCTGGCGCGCGTATTCATCCGCCAGCGCACGCTCCAGCAGCGCGATCACCTGCGCGCTCAACGAACGCTGCTGAGCTTGAGCCAACCCGTGCAGGTGCTCATATAGGTCTTGGGGTACACTGCGCACATGAAGTGTTGGCACCGCTGTCCTCCGGTCTTGGAACCTGACGTTTCCCATTGTTCGCGGCAGTGTATCATTGTTGGTTGCATAGTGCAACCAAATGCGAAGATAAGGTGTACTTCAAGCTGGGTGGCGCGCCCCGGAATGCTGGCAACACACGATTTGCCTCATCTCATCCTACCCCCAACTTGAGTACGCCGCGCCGGGCACGCCGGTCGAGGTGATCTACTTTGGCCGCCGCCAGCGGGCGACGGTGACTGCGGAGCCGCTGTTCGATGCGGGCATGGCACGGACGAAGGGATGAGCGCGCAGCGCGTGGGTTGATTCGGCAGGCCAGTTGGAATAGACCGCGGATGACGCGGATTTGGCGGATTCGCGCG
>JAPKMV010000957.1 GCA_026645635.1 Caldilineaceae bacterium | reverse complement strand
AGATCGGCGCTGACTCTTCGAGCGCGTCGATGCCCCACTGTCTGGCGATGGCCAGCGCCGTAGCCTTCTCCGCGGCGGTCAGTGGCCGGGCCAGGAAGGGCAGGTCGGAGAGCACCGGCAGCAGGAGCGGGCCGTCGATGGCCAGCCCCTTGATCACGTGCACCTGGAGCGTCACTGTGCCCGCTACGTCGCAGGTGTGGCCGGCAATCTCGCCGTCACCTTGCAGCGCGTGCATGTCGCCCAGATAGACGCCGCCGCCGGCCACCTTCACCGGGCAGATCAGGATCGCGCCGGCGCGCACCGCGTCGATGTCCATGTGACCGTCAGTGCGATGGCTGAGCTGGTCGGCGGTCAGCCCGTACTCGTGGGGCGCGCCGATCAGGAAGGAGCCGAAGTCGCCGGCATTGTGCGAATCCGGGAAGGGGATCGACGGCGTCGTGCCCAACTGACCCATGAAGGGGCGGAGCCGCGCCACCAGGCCCACCAGATCGTGGGGCGCAAAGGTCAGGATCGGATTCTGGATCGAGTTTTCCGGCAGCGCGGCATAGGTGCGGGCGTTGTGGGCGATCTGTTCGGCGGCGGCCTGATCGAGCGTGACGCCTACACTGCGATTCGGGTCAAAGGCGATGGTGTACCCGTTGGTGAAAGTGAAGGGCGAGGCGTCGGCGCCGCAGGCAGCGCAGCGCACGGCAGTCTGGCCGATGCCCTTGAGCACGGTCTTGGGATAGAGCGCGCCGCACTCGGGGCACTTGCCCGCCACGTAGGGGTCGCCCAAGAAGCGCCCGCTCATCATCTGGTCGTTGCCCGAAGCGGTGGCCAACGAGGTCACGGTGATGTCCTTGATGCGGATGACGATGGCGTCGCCCACTTCGGCGCCGGCCACGGCCACGGGTCGCGTCACCTCATGCCCGCCGCGGATCTCCGGCGTGATCATCGGCCCCCAGCAGCCCGGCGCGGTGTTGGCGATGATGTGGCCGCCGTCGCGCACCGGACCAAGCATCGGCTGGTTTGGATCCAGGATGCCGTTGGTGAACTGGTCGACAAAGACCGTTTCGTGGCCCGCTGTCGCAGTCACTGGCTTGGATTGTAGTTGTACGGACATGGCAGGTTGCTCCTTTGTGAAAGTCCTACGAAACGACAGGCGGAGTTGCGATTCAGTTGTCTAGATTTTGGTCACGAATTAAGCGAATCTTTACGAATTTTGACGAATTGCTCGCTTTCATTCATCAGAATTCGTGCAATTCGTGACATCGGTGAATGATTACGAACCCGAAAGATAGATTCGATCCGGTGCGGCTGCGTTCAATCGGCAGCGCCACCACCGGCAACCGGCATCAGCAAGGCCAGCTCCTGCCCGGGCGTCAACCGGTCGGCGGCGGTGGCGTGGGCGCCTGCCAGGATCGGCACGGCGTGCTGGAGCCGCGCGGCCAACCCAGGATAACGCGCGAGCAATGCAGCCGTGGCCGCGGCCACGGTGGCGTCCTCCGCCACATCGACCTGCACACGCGGTGCGCCGGTGATCTGAGCCAGGGCAGCACTCAGACGAATAGAAACTTGCATCGGCGTCTCCTTTGTTTTTCGCTCGTCCATCCCGTTGCGTGTGGTCTGTATTATAGCAGTTCCTTGCTGAATCCGTTGTAGAATGCAGCAGAGGCGATCCTCATGCGCAGCAGCGTCTGACAAGGAAAGAAAGCATGACCTCCCAATCCTGTAATGAACGGGGCAGTGCACCTGCATCGCAGCGCGCCCAGGCATTTGACAGCGACGCCTGTAGACAGTTGGAGGAAGCGCTGCGCGCCAGTGAAGCACGGTTTCGGACGCAGTTTGCAGCGACGCCGGCGCCCGCCTTCCTCTGGCAGGTTGCCGGGCGGCAGTTTACGCTCATCGACGTCAACCCCGCAGCCGAGCGCTTGACGCTGGGCAAGGCCCACACCTTCCTGGGCATGACCGCGGAGCAGCTCTACGCCAACCAGCCTGATCTGCTGGAACGCTTTCAAATGTGTCTGGCGCAGCAGGAGGTGATCGTCTACGAAACGCCTTACCACGC
>JAPKMV010000956.1 GCA_026645635.1 Caldilineaceae bacterium | reverse complement strand
CGGCCATCCCCACGCCGACAAGGATCTGCAGCTCAGTCAGGTTGAACCGGCGCAGGTTCCATTCGGTTGCAGTTTGCGCATGCTGCGCCAACAGCGCGGTGGCAACCAGCACCGCCGCCGCCAGCAGCGCAGTGGACGGCGCCTGCAGTGCCGGCTCCGCGGTGATTGCCCACGCGGTGAGCAACAGCGCACTCAGCGCAGCGAGCACGGCCAGGCCGGCGGCCAGCGGCGCGCCGCGTCGCCGGTCCGCCCAGCCGCCCCGGACGAGACCGACAACCGCCGCAATCTCTGCGCCGGCGCCGCCCGGATAGACCTGGAGCAGGGTTGACCAGAAACTGGCGGTCGCGCCGAGCGCCGCCGCCAGGACGACGTTGTGCGCGGCGACCTGCGGCGTTGTGGCGCTGGCGGCCCGCGCCGCAGGCCGCGCATCAGATGACACGGTAATCCCCGGCCGCTCAGGCGACGCTGAAGGCGTCATAGAGCGACTGGGCGCGCAGCGCGGCGCGCGCGTCTGCTGCGCTCCACCCGTCGGGCAGCGTGCAAGCCACAGTCACCGGGTGATTGGCCCGCACGTCGAAGTAGTTGTCGCTGAAGACGACATCGCCCTCGGCGCCGGCAAAGGCCAGTTCGACAAAGCGCGCCAGAGAGCGTGCCGCGACCGTGATGGTGACGCGGTGCTCGTCCAGCGCCTGGAGCGTGGCTGTCAGGTGCGGATTCGTGTAGCCAACGTGCTTGTTTGGGACAAAGGTGGCGACGCGTTGGGCAATGTGGTGGCCATCGTGCTCCACTTCGGCGACGAAGGCCGTGCTGCGGCGTTGGTCGTCGCTCAACTGCGCGGCAAAGTCGAACTGCCAGACCGGCGTCGTGGCCAGCGGCGCGGCGACGACCGTCTGCTCGCCGCCGTCGAGACGGACACCGCTCAGCGTTTCGAGCGACCAGCGCACCCGTCCCTGCCACGGTTCCGTGCGGTCGCTGGTGAGGTAAACGCCCATGCGGTCGCCGTCGTCCTCCACCGACAGCAGCACCGGCGCGTAGAAGCGCCGCGCCGCGTAGTGGAGCGCCTTCCAGCGCCCAAAGTAGTCGAGACTCGACCAGGAAGCCACTGGCCAGCAGTCGTTGGCCTGCCAGTAGACCGTCCCGCTGACGCGGTGGCGGTTGCGCCGCCAATGCTCCACGCCATAGGTGATGCCTTCGGCCTGGAGCACCATCGTCATGTAGACCAGCGCCGGGAAGTCCTTGGGCAGCCGGAAGTTGTCGAGCATCTGCGCCACCATGAGCGTGTTGCCGCGGTTGTTCTTCTGGTGACGCTCCATGATGTAGCTGGTCATGTTCCAGTCCGCTTCTTCCGCAAAGGTGCGGATGGTAGGCAGCGTGGGCAGCGACTGGAAGCCGAACTCGCTCATAAAGCGCGGATACTGGTTGCGGTAGGCGGTGAAGGGTTTGAAGCCGTGCCAGACTTCCCAGTAGTGGGCGTCGCCCCGTTCGTTCCCGCGCGGATTCTCGAAGGCCGTCCCGCTGGAGGGCGAACTCGGCCAGTAGGCGCGCTCTGCGTCCAGCTCCTCGACCCAACCGGCCAGGGTGTGGAAGAAAAACTGCTCGAAGGCAGCTTTCAGATCCTGGTTGGCGGGGGCGTCCCAGCCATCCCAGTAGACCCAGCCCTCCTCCATCTCGTTGTTGCCGCACCAGAGCGCCAGGCTGGCGCGGTGGCGCAGGCGGCGCACGTTGTCGATGACTTCGGCGTGCACGTTCTCGACGAAGGCTGGGTTGGTGAGCGGGTAGATGGCACAGGAGAAGATGAAATCCTGCCAGACGAGGATGCCGTAGCGGTCGCACAGGTCGTAGAAGCGCTCGTCTTCGTAGAAGCCGCCGCCCCAAACGCGCAGCATATTGTGGTTGGCGGCGATGCAGGCGCGCAGCAGCCCATCCAGCCGCGCCTCGGTCAACCGCGTGGGGAAGGAGTCCGCCGGGATCCAGTTGCTGCCCTTGGCGAAGATAGGAACGCCGTTGACATAAAAGGTAAAGGAGCGGCCAAACTCATCTTCCTCCTGGC
>JAPKMV010000955.1 GCA_026645635.1 Caldilineaceae bacterium | reverse complement strand
CAGGGAAAAGGTGCGGTCGCCCTGGTTGCGCAGCACTGCCGGCGCAGCATTGCCGCTGGTAAAGACGATGTCGCGACGGCCATCGCCGTCTATATCCACCACGGCGGCGGCGCGTGTCCGGCGCAAGCCAGCCAATTCCTGCCGGGCAAAGCGCAGGTCACCTTCGTTCCACAACACAGCCGATGGGCCAGCCAGGTTCGCAAAGACGATGTCCTCGTCGCTGTCGCCGTCCAGATCATTGATGGCCAGCCCGCTGCCGTTGCTGTCGAAGAGACGGGTGACAGGTCCCGCTGCTTGCGTCGTGTGGTCGAGATCATGGGCGACAAACGCGCCGGTGCAGGGGGCGCCAGCGGCCAAGGGCGCAGTCGCAACGGTGACGGGAGCCTGGGCTGCTGTTGACCTGACGCCCGGCGATGGTGCAGCCTGGGGCGCCGTGCAGCCGATAAGCAGTGCAGAGAGAATCACAGGCATAGCGCATCTTGCCCAACAGATATGCCACATAGGTGCGACCAGGTGACGGATTCTGCCTAGATGTGCCTGTCAGGAGGCTTGAGCCTCCTGACAGGCGAAAACCGATCGGTAGGGGGACGAATCTGGAAACTATCTGAACACGGCGTTGACAGCTTCGTTGGCCGCGGTCAGGGCGGTCTGAGCGTCAGACTGGCCCAGCATGATGCTGTCCATGGCCGGTCTCATGATCGCAGAGATCTCGGACGCAAAGTCCGTCACCGGGAAGAGGAAGGTGCCGCCCTCTTCCGTCGCCTGTGCGGTGAAGGCGGAGACATCCAGCCCCTTGCCTTCATAGGCGGCCAGCGCCTTGTCGACCGCCGACTGCTGCGCCGGGAAGACGACGCCGAAGTCGCCGACGATGTCGGCGCATTCCTGCGACGCCGCATACTTCACCCACTGCCAGGCTTCTTCCTGGTGCTGGCTGCCGACCCAGATCGAGTCTGCCAGACCGTTGAACATGCTCTTGCGGCCTTCAGGACCCTGGGGCAGACGAGCGAAGCCGACCGGGAAGGTGGCGTTGTTGGCGAAATCGCCGATCATCCACGAGCCATTGGAATGCAGCGCGCCCAGGCCGCTGTTGAAGGCGGCCGAACCGCCCAGGCTGGTGACCTGTTCGACCGGCATGATGAAGCCTTTCTTCATGTTGTCGGCGAACCATTGGATCGTGGCGATGAAGCGCGGGTCGTCGTAGTTGTAGGAAGTGGCGTAGAGTTCATCGATGTGGCGCCAGCCAGTGGTGGCGGCGAGCCAGCTCCACTCAGTCTGGCCATAGCCTTCGCCGGAGCCGTTGATGATCAGGCCGTACTGCTTGACCTTGGTCGGGTCGTAGTCCGGGCTGAGGCCGTTGTTGCCGTTCTCATCGACCGACAGCTTGGCGATCAGTTCGCCAAAGGAGCCGCCGTCTTCCGGGTTCCAGGTGGCGTTGCTGACCTCGTCCAGGGTCACGCCGGCTGCTTCGATGGCGGGCAGGTTGGTGACGATGGCGATGGTGTCCCAGTCTTTCGGCAGGCCGAAGCGCTTGCCGTCGCGTGCCCACAGATCGGCCAGGTCCCCGATGTAGACGCCCATGTCGACGCCGTCGCGCTGCACAAACGGCTCGACGTCAACCAACTGCTCTTTGGCGGCGAATTCGGGATACTTGGCCAGGTGGTTGGTGAAGACATCCGGCGCCGTGCCGGCGACCATCCCGGTCTGCACGCCGTTCCAGTAGTCGTCCCAGCCGCTCTGGGTGAGGTTGACCGTGATGTTGGGGTTCTGGGCCATGAACGCATCGGCGCACGCCTGATAGGCGGGAAGCTGGTTGGCATCCCACAGCCAGTACTCGATGGTCACAGCTTCGCCACTGGCTGCCGGGGCAGCCGCTCCGCCGTCCGCTGGTGCTGCCGGCGCAGCGGGAGCAGCGCCGCCACAGGCGCTGAGGACCATGCTGAGCACCACCAGCATAGCCAGCACAATTGAGAATCGCTTCTTCATACACTTTCCTCCAAGTTTGAATCAATAACACGGACAGAAAACTACAAACACAAACTTGACTACTATC